>JANWUU010000388.1 GCA_025057735.1 Burkholderiaceae bacterium | reverse complement strand
CATGTCCTTCCAGGTCGGCATGCCCTTGTCGGTGCGGCCGTCGCGGATCGTGGCCAGTGCGACCAGCGGCCAGCGGTCGGCGTAGCGGATGCGCAGGCGGCGCAGATCGAGGCGCTGCTCGGCGCTCTGCGCGTTCTGCGCATGGCAGTGCGAGCAGTGCACGTTGAACTCCAGCCGCCCTTCGCCGATCGCCTCACGGTTGCCGGAGAAGGGATTGCGCCGTTCGGGGCGCGCGTCGCTCGCTACGGCGGCTGCCTGGGCGAGGCGCAGCGGGGCGGCAGCGGTCAGCGGCACCGGCGCGGCGAGCGGGAAAGCGTATTTTTCGGCGAGCGCGCGGATCTCCGGGGCCAGGGCGTCGATGGCTGCGTCCAGGCGCGCTTTCAGTGCGGCGTCTTCGGCCCGCACGGCGAACACCGCCTCCCACTGCATCCCCTCGCCCGCCACCGGCACGACGCGCAGGTCCGCGCGGCGGCGCGCGGCGTCGCCTGCCAGCGGCCCCCAGACGAAGGCGAGGTCCGCCTCGCGGCCGATCGCCGCCAGCGCCTCCTCGCCGCTGCGGAACGTGACCGCCGTCAGGTCGCGCTGCGCCAGCAGCAGCTGTGGCGGCGTGTTGAACTGCACCGCGACGCGCTTGCCGCGCAGGTCCTCGAGGGATCCGACCTGCATGGTGGCGGGCAGCACCAGCGCGTAGCCGACGCGGATGAAAGGCTTGGACAGCAGGGCCTGCCGCCCGAGGTAGGCCCGGTCGTTGGGCAGGCCGACGAAGGCATCGCACTGCTTGGCGAACAGGGTGTTGCGCACGGCCCGTCGGCCATAGTGGGTCAGCCACCACGCGAACTCGGCACGCGCGCCGAGCTGCGCGGCGACGCGCTCGGCGATCTCCACGTAGAGGCCGCGGCCCTGGCCGGGAGCGGGACTTTGAACGGAGAAGGGCGGGTTGTCGGGGTCGGCGCAGAAGCGCACGACTTCCTGGGCGCCAGCAGGGTGCATGACCACTGCGGCCAATACGACAAGGGTGGCGAACGCCGAGCGGATCGCGATCAACATGGTGCTGCCGTGCTCACAGAAAAACGACCGAAGGTTGCGCTCGCAGATGGCGCGAGCGCCTCACGGAGCGGGCGGGTCGCCGTGCCGGCGCCCCGCCGCGCGTTCACTTGCCGAGTTCGAAGACGAACAGCGTGCCGCCCTCCGGGCTGGCGTTGACCATCTTCTCGCCCAGCGGCCCGAGGAAGGCCGGGATCGTGAACGTCCGGCCCGACACCACGGCCACGTACTGCTTGCCATCCACCGTGTAGGTGATCGGCGCGGCGCTGATGCCGGAGCCGGTGTTGAATTTCCACAGCGTCTTGCCGGTCTTGGCGTCGAGCGCGTAGAACCAGCCCTTCAGGTCGCCGTGGAAGACCAGGCCGCCGGCCGTCGACAGTGCGCCGCCGAGATACAGCAGCTCGTTCTTGTTGCCCCAGACCTTCTTCTGGTTGACCGGATCCCAGGCGATGAATTCGCCCAGATGGCCGCCGGGGCCGGGCTTGCCGAGATCGAAATCCACGGCCAGATAGAAGGCACCGCGCTTGTACTGCGGCTCCACCCCCATCATGTCCATGCACAGGTTGAGCGTCGGGATATAGACCAAGCCCGTTTGCGGGTTGTAGCTCATCGGCTGCCAGTTCTTGCCGCCGAGCAGGTTGGGGCAGACGTCGCGCGCCCACTGCTTCAGCCGCGGCCGCTTGGCGGGATCCTCGATCGGCCGTCCGGTCTTCATGTCGATGCCTTTGGCCCAGTTCACGTGAACGAACGGGGCGCCGGAGATCAGTTCGCCGGTGCGGCGGTTCAGCACGTAGAAGAAGCCGTTGCGGTCGGCCTTCATCAGCACCGGCACTTTCTGCCCTTTGATGGTCAGGTCCGCCAGCACCAGCTCGTTGACGCCGTCGTAGTCCCAGGCGTCGTGCGGCGTGTGTTGGTAATGCCAGACCAGGCGGCCGGTGTCGGCATCGAGCGCCACCGTGGTCGCGGAGTAGAGATTGGTGTAGGGGCCGATGTCGGAGGAGTCGTTGCCACGCACCGACGCGCCCCAGGGCGAGGGGTTGCTGGTGCCGTAGTAGATCAGGTTCAGCTGCGGGTCGTAGGAGCCGATCAGCCAGGCGACAGCGCCGCCGAACTTCCAGGAATCGCCTTTCCAGGTCTCGTTGCCTTTCTCGCCCGGCCCGGGAACCGTCCAGAAGCGCCAGACCTCCTTGCCGGTCGACTGATCGTAGGCGGCGATAAAGCCGCGCGCGCCGTACTCGCCGCCCCCGAAGCCGGTCACGACCAGGTTCTTCACCAGCAGCGGCGGCGAGGTGATGACCGAGCCCTGGGTGTAGTCGACCACCTGCGTCTTCCATAGCTCCTTGCCGGTGGTGGCGTCGAGCGCGACCAGATGGCCGTCGAGGCGGCCGACGAAGACGCGCCCGTTGGCGTAGGCCACGCCGCGGTTGTTCACATCACAGCAGGCGTACTGCTCGATGCCGGCCGGCACCTCGGGCGAGTAGCGCCACTTCACCTCGCCGGTCCGGGCGTTGACCGCGAAGACGTTCTTCGGACCGTGCGAGGAAGTGACGAACAGCGTGTCGCCGATGACCAGCGGCGTGGACTCCTGCGAGCGCAGCGACCCGAGCTGCAAAGCCCAAGCTACCTTCAGCTTATGGACGTTTGTGGTGTTGATCTGTTTTAGCGGGCTAAAGCGCTGGTTGCCGAGATCGCCGCCGTACACCGTCCAGCCCTGTTGGGCGGCGGCGCCGAGGGTGGCCGCCAGGCCGAGCGCGGCGGCGGCGTAGCGCAATGCAGTGACTCGACGCATGGGGTCTCCTCCTTGTAGAAAAAAGCCGCGATCATCAGCTGCCTCCCTGCGCCGAGGGCGGCAGGGAGGTCTTGCGATCACAGCACGGGGACTGTCTGCAAGCCGCGTGCCCGCGTCCTCCCCCCTTCAGCCGCGCGGGCGGGGCGCCGTTGCGCTGTCCCGTTTTGCGACAGTGCGCGAAGGCGTGACACGCGCCGACTCGCCCGCGTTCGCCGCGAGATGGCGGTAGACCGTGTTGCGGCTGATCCCGAGCGCCCGCGCCGCCGCCGAGACGTTGCCGGCGTGCTCGCTCAACGCCCTCTCGATGGCGTTCTGTTTGAGCACGCCCAGCGGAGCGAGCGCAGGCGCTCGCGCGTCCCCCGCCGCGCCAGCTGAGGCCGTTGCCGCCGCCGGGGCGGCGGCACGGTCGAGTTCGTCGAGCAGGTCCTCGGGCAAGTGCTCGCGCCGCAGCTCCGCCTCTTCGGCCGCCAGCGCCGACGCCGTGCGCAGCACCGCGACCAGTTGCCTGACGTTGCCCGGCCAGCGATAGCGAGCGAACGCTTGCATGACCTCGGCAGCGACCCGCAGGCGGGCCGCCGGGCCGCCGAACGATCGCAGGATGCGATCGACGAGGGCGGCAAGGTCCGTCCGCTCGCGCAGCGGCGGCAGCGTCACGGTCAGGCCGTTGAGCCGGTAATAAAGGTCCTCGCGGAACGTGCCGGCCGCGATCGCGTCGCGCAGGCGACGGTGCGTGGCACAGATGACGGCGGCATTTACGCCGATGGCACGCGTGCTGCCGAGCGGCGTCACGGCCCGCTCCTGCAGTACGCGGAGCAGCCGTGCCTGCAGCGGCAGCGGCATGTCGCCGATCTCGTCCAAGAACAGCGTACCGCCGTCGGCCTGCAGGATCTTGCCGACATGGCCGCGGCGGCGCGCGCCTGTGAAGGCCCCTTCCTCGTAGCCGAACAGCTCCGACTCGATCAGGCCCTCCGGAATGGCGGCGCAGTTGACCGCGACGAACGGTCCCTTGGCGCGCGGTGAGGCCGCATGGATGGCGCGCGCCAGCAGTTCCTTGCCGGTGCCCGTCTCGCCCTGGATCAGAATCGGAATGTCGTGCGCGACGACGCGCCGCACGCGCGCGATCACCGCCCGCACCTGCGGGTCCCCGCTGTCCAGGCTGTCCAGCGTGTCCGGCGCCTGGGCCGCCGACGGCCGCGGCACGGCGGGCCGCGGCGACTCTCCCTCGAGCGGCCGCGGATGCACCGTGACCCGCGCCCGCCCGCAATGCACGCGCGCCAGCACGCGCACCCCGGTAGGCAATGACAGCGTGACCGGCCGGTCCATGCGCACCGCCAACTGATTGAGCACGGCCGGCAGCGGCACGCCGAACAGCTCGGCGAAACTGCGCCCGCGTAGACGGGCCAGATCTTGGCCGAACTGGAACAGCGCGCTCTTGTTGGCGGCGAGCAGTGTGCCGTCCTCGCGGAACACGCAGATACCCTCGAACAGCGTGCCGATCAGCTCGCCGCGGGCGTGGAAATGCACGGTGACGTCGTGCGGGAAGGCCTGCCGGAACAGACTGTTTTCGATCACGCTGGCCGACATCTGCACCAGCGCCATCGT
>JANWUU010000295.1 GCA_025057735.1 Burkholderiaceae bacterium | reverse complement strand
AAATCGCCGTTGCCGAACACGTCGCGGTCGATCACGATCGCCCCGTCGATCCATGCGTCTTTGGGCAACTGTCCGGGCGTACAGGGCGCAGTCGGGTTGTCGGCCGCGAAGCCCTTGATCCAGAACTCGATCGTGAAGTCGGTCGCACCGACGTTTACCGGCCGCGAGGCGCCGGCGGCGTCGACGAGCGGGATCTTCACCCGGTCGACATCGTTGCTGCCGGTGCCGAAGAAGCGGATCGAAGTTCCCGGCGTGGCCGGCGTTGGCGCGGGGGGACTGATCGAGCCCGACAGGGGTGCACCGCCGTCGCCGCAGCCGGCGAGGGCGGCGCAGACGAACAGGGCGGCGAATCGATGGCGCATGACGGCTCCTTCCGACGGCGCCGACGATAGCCAAAACCGCGCGGCGGCGGTCCCCGCCGGACAGCGGAAAGCCCTTGCCGATTTGGGGGATACATACGAATGAGATGCGTTCTCATTTAAAATGCCGCGTCATCGAAGTCCTTCGCCATGTACGTCTGCATCTGCGCCGCCGTCACCGAGAGTCAGATCCGCGAGGCCGCCTGCGCAGGCGCACGCACGCTGACGGACCTGCAGGCCGCCCTCGGGGTGGCCACGGGCTGCGGCTGCTGCCGCGAGTTCGCGCAGCAGCTGCTGGAGCGCGTCGGCGGCGAGGCGCCGCCGGGCTACATCACGGTTTCGCGGCTTGCCTTCGCGGCCTGAACCGGCTAGGGTTTCCCGGGCAACGACCAGCGCCTGGGGGACTGCATGCAGGGCGACAAACAGATCATCGCGGCGCTCAACGCGCAGTTGAAAAACGAGCTCACCGCGATCAACCAATATTTCCTGCACGCCCGCATGCTGAAAAACTGGGGATTCGGGCGGCTCGGCGACAAGGTCTACAAGGAATCGATCGGCGAGATGAAGCACGCTGACCGGCTGATCGAGCGCATTTTGTTTCTCGAGGGCCTGCCGAATTTGCAGGACATCGGGCGCCTGTCGATCGGGCAGGACGTGCCCGAGATCCTGCAGTGCGACCTGCAGTTGGAACTGGCCAGCCATGCGCACGTGAAGGACGCGATCGCGCTGTGCGAGCGTGTGGGCGACTACGTCAGCCGCGAGCTCTTCGAGGACATTCAGGAAGACTCCGAAGAGCACATCGACTGGCTGGAAACCGAGATCGAACTCGTCGGCAAGGTCGGGCTGCAGAATTACCTGCAGTCGCAGATGGACAACGGCTCCTGACTCGGTGGTGGCGGCGCCGGCCGCCACCCCCCTGTCATCGGCCGCGCCGCGTCGGCGGCTAGACTGCGCGCCCCTGACCGCGCCGTCTCCCCTTGGAAGCCTTCTTTCTCTCCACCGCCCTGGTCGCGCTCGCTGAGATGGGCGATAAGACCCAGTTGCTGTCGTTCGTGCTCGCCGCCCGCCTGAAGCGGCCGGTGCCGATTGCGCTCGGCATCCTGGTCGCCACTGCCGCCAATCACCTGCTGGCGGGCGCGGTCGGCGCCTGGCTGGCGACACTCGCCTCGCCGCAGACGCTGCGCTGGATCGTCGCGCTGTCCTTCTTCGCCTTCGGCCTGTGGGCGCTGAAGCCGGACCGGCTCGACGGGGAGCGCGAATACACCGGCCACGGCGTGTTCTTCACCACCGTGATCGCCTTTTTCCTGGTCGAGATGGGCGACAAGACCCAGCTTGCCACGGTGGCGCTGGCGGCGCGCTTCGACGCCTTGGCGGCGGTGGTCATCGGCACCACGCTGGGCATGATGCTTGCCAACGTGCCGGCCGTCTGGCTGGGCGAGCGGCTGGCGCAGCGCATCAACTTGCAAGTCATGCGCTGGATCGCGGCGGCGCTTTTCTTCGCGCTCGGCATCGCAACGCTGCTGTTCGGCTGACGGGCGGCTTCGTGCGCCTCCGTTGCGCCGCGGCGAACGCGCCGCCCGCGGGCGCACACGCGCCGGGCGGTGGCGACGATGCGCGACGACCTCGCCCGCGGACCTGCAGGACGACCCGACCGGCTCGCCGCGGCGATTCGCGCGGCGTGTCACGCCAACGCGAGACGGACAGGGTCGGCGCGCGGCAGCCTTACTCGGCCGCCGTGCGCACCAGCGCCTTCGGCAGCTCGCCGTTGGCGTAGACGTTCAGGTACTTCAGGCAGATCACGCGCAGGCAGGAGGCGATGTTCTTGTCGTTGGCCACCAGGCAGCCCTCGTAGACGCGCTCGATCAGGCGCGCCAGCGGCATGCGCATGCTGTCGGCCATGTCCTCCAGCACGTTCCAGAACGCGCGCTCCAGCGCCACCGAGGTGCTGTGGCCGTGGATGCGGAAGCCGCGCTTCTCCGGGATGAACTCGTTGATCTGCGAGGTGGTGCACGCCGTAAACATGTGATCGAGCACGTTGTCGACTTTCAGGTACAGGTCCATCGGCGTCTCCCCGTCGTCTGCGCGTGTTGGCAATAGATACCACCGCGCCGCCGGCGCGCAAACATATACTTTTCCCACATCGGTCCGCAGGTGGATCCTCTCCGGGGCACAGATGGAGCTGTTCCGCAAGACGCTCGATCCGGTGATCGCCATGGCGGCGATCGCGATCCTGGACATCTTCCTATTCCTGTTGATCGGCGCCTGGACCGTGGGCGGCGGCGAGACGATGATCACCGGGCTGATCGCGCAGGCCATCTTGGGCGAGGACCTGCAGCGCATCCCGTTCTGGAGCGTGGTCTTCCCGCCCCACGCCGATTACTGGAAGATCTACATCAGCCTCGGCATGCTGTTCGGCGCCTTCCTCGGCGCGCTGCTGTCGGGCGAGTTCCACCTGCGCGTGCCGCGGCGTGTCTCCGAGTGGCTGCTGATCACGATCGGCGGCCTGCTGATGGGCATCGGCATCCGCATGGCCTACATCTGCAACGTCTCGACCTTCTTCGGCCTGCTGCCGGAGATGAACCTGGGCGGCTACCTGGCCATTTCCGGCATCGTCGCCGGCGCCTGGGTCGGCTCGCTGATCTACAAGAAACTGCTGGAGGGCTGAACGTGACTCCCGTGGCCGAATGCCTGATCGCCTTCGTCTTCGGCTCCGTGGTGGGGCTGCTGATGCAGCGCTCGCGCTTCTGCAACACGGCGGCGCTGCGCGACGCCATCATGTTCAAGACCTACCGCAACACGAAGGCGATGCTGATGGCGATGATGATCCTGACGCTGGGTTTCACCGCCTTCATGTCGCTCGGCGCCGGCCATCCGATGCAGTTCGACGTCGGCTTGAATACCTTCGCCGGCCTGTTCCTGTTCGGCATCGGCATGGTGCTGGCCGGCGCCTGCACCGTGTCCACCTGGGTGAAGACCGGCGAGGGCAACGTCGGCGCCCTGTGGGCGCTGGTCTTCACGTTCGTCGGCATGTTCTTCTTCTCGCTCGTCTGGTCCTGGAACTGGTGGCCGCCGGCGCCGCAAGCCATGACCGGCGAGCCGAATCTGGCGACGCTGCAGCTCGGCTTCGCCAACGCGCGCACGCTGCAGGAGCGCTTCGGCGTGCCGGCGCTGGTGTTCGGGATCGTGCAGTTTTTCGTGCTGCTGGCGCTGTATCGGGCGGTGCTGAAACGCGAGCGGGCACAGCGGCGCGGCAGCGAGCCGGCGGCGGAGCTGCCGCCGCAGGCGTCATCGCCGGCGCGTCCGTGAGTGCGCCGCGACTCGCAAGGAGGGGCACAGATGGGACTGTTCGGAACCCGACCGCGTGCGCAGGCGGCGGAGGGGGGCGGCCAGGTGCGGCTCGCCGACGGCCGCCTGCTGACGGTGGCGCGACAGGTCGACTGCCGCGGCGATTCCTGCCCGCGGCCGCAGTTGATGACCAAGCGCGCGCTCAGCGAGGTGGCGCCGGGCGCGGTGATCGACGTGCTGGTCGATAACCCGACCTCCATGGAGGCGCTGCCGCCGCTCGCCGACGAGCTGGGCGCCGCGTATCTGGAAACGGTCAAGGACGGCGCCTTCTGGCACGTCCTCATCCGCCGCAACTGACGCCATGCTGGGGCGGCTGCTGATGCGCGCGGCGGTGCTGGCGTCGGCTGTTATCGTCGTCGCCGGGCTCGGCTACGTCTACTTCTTTCCGCCGGCCGGCGTGCGCGTCACGCGCGACGGCGTGCCGTTGCTGGCGCCGCCCGTGGCACATCCCGTCACCGGCGAACCGATCCCGCTGGAAGAACTGGTGCGCCACTACAAAGGGCCACGGTCATGACGGACGTGCAACTGCTGGCCTACGTGCTGCTGTTCGTGCTGGCGTTCGCGCTGATGGCGCTGGCGTTCTTCAGCGACTCGCTGTGATGAACCGCGAAAGCGTCGTCTTCTGTCTGGCCGCGCTCGCGGTGACGGTCATGCTGTCGGCGGTCGGTTTCCGTCTGGCAGCGCTGCCGCCCGAGGCGGTCGCGGCGGCCAAGCGGCCGACTCCCCCAGAGAAGCTGCCGGATCTGGACCTCGGCGGCGGCTTCGGCCGGGTGTCGGTCATCGAGCTGACCGCGTACTACGTCGAGAACCCACCGGCGGCGCGCGCACAGGCGGCGGCCGCCACGCCCTCCGTGCGCCGCTTCGGCGGCTGCTGAACATGCGCCGCGTCCTGTTCGGGGTCCTGCTGCTGGCGGTCGCCGGTGCGGGGGCGGCGCGCGACTTCGCCTACGTGGGCGCGCGCACCGACGCCTACGAGGCGATCGTCGACACGCGCGCGGCGGCGCGCTGTGCCGAGCGCAGCCTCGAGGGGGCGCGTTGCCTGCCCGCCGAGGATCTGCTCGGCCCGCAACGGCGGCTGCCGAATGCGCGCGACCTGCTGTGGCTGCTGGGCACGGCCGGCTTGAGCGGCCGCGAGCGCGTGCTGGTGATCGGCGACGATCCGACCGCGCGCGATTTCGTCGCCGGCGTGCTGTATGTCGCCGGCCAGCGCCAGGTGCACGTTCTGACGGAACCGGTGCCGCGCGTCCTCGCCGGCGGCGCGCCGGCCGCCCCCGGCATGCCTCGGACCTTCGCCCGGCAGACCGTGTTCGTGGCGCCGATGCGGGACGACGCCCTGGTGCTGCGCGAGGAACTGCGGGCGCTGCTCTCGGCCGCCGAGCCGCCCGTGCTGCTCGACGGCAGAAGTGCGGCGGAATTCTGGGGCGAGCGCGCGCGCACCGTGCGCACCGGCCGCCTGCCGGGCGCGGTCCACCTGCCGGCCGAGGACCTGCGCGCCACGCGGCCGGACGCCGAGCGCGCGCCACTGCTGCCGCGGCTGGCTGCCGGTCGCGCGGCGGTCGCCTACGCGCACGACGCGTTCGAGGGCTTTGCCTATTTCACGCGACTTGCTGCCGGCTTCGCGCTGCCGGTGCGCCTGTACGCCGAAGGCTGGGCGCAGTGGGCGGCCGACGGCACCCTGCCGGCCGATGCGGTCGGTTATCCCGAGCTGGCGGTGCCCGCGGCGCCGCCGTCGCCGTCACGGGCGGACGATGGGCGGCTGCTGTGGGCGGCCGGTGGCGCCACGGCGGGCGCGCTGTTGGCCGCTGCCGCCTTTGCGTTGGGCAGCATGCGCCGGCGGAGCGTGGGCTGATGGAGATCGTCTTCGTCGTGTCCACCCCGGAGGGCGCACGGCTGCTCGCCCCGCTGGCGCGCGCCTGCCGGCGCCGCGCGCGCACGTTCGGCGCCTTCCTGACGCACGCGGCGGTGGCTGCGTTGCGCGAGCCCGAACTCGCGCAGGCGCTGGCGGGTGCGGCGCGCGCCGTCGTCTGCAAGGAATCCTGGCTGCGGTACGTCGGCAGCGATGTGCCCTGCCCGGTCGAGCTCGGCAGCCAGACCACCAACAGCCTGCTGTGCAAGCAGGCGGGCCGCATCGTCAGCCTATGAGCGGCAAGTCGCTGCTGGTCTTGGCGCGCCGCGACCACACCGAGGCGATGCGGGTGGCAGCCGGGCTGACGCTGGTCGGCAATGCGGTGACGATCGTGTTCATGGACCGGCCGGTTGCGGAGACGGCGCAGAACGTTGCCCACTACGAGCTGCTGCAGGACTGCAGCGTGGCGGCCGCGACCACCGTGCCGGCGCTGGCGGAGCAGTTGCCGCTGCTCGACGCGCCGGCGCTGGCGCGCGCGATCGCGCAGGCCGCCGGCGTGATCTGCGTCTGACCGGTGTGGCCGATGACAGTGGTTGCGCTGCAGGTGGGCTTCTTCCCGGACGGGGAAAGTGTGCGCGCCGCCTTGCAGGTGTTGGAACAGACGGACCGTGTGATCGCGCTCGACCTTACGGGGCGCGATGCCGGCGAGGAGGCCTTCTGGGACCGCGTGATCGACGCGATCGCCGAGGCCGACGTGGTGGTGACCCTCTGAGGAGAGAAAGGAGGCGTGGCATGAGGCGGTGGCTCGACGCAATGCACCGGTGGCGCCGGATGGTGATCGGCTTGGCGCTCTCCACGGTGGCGACCGTCGCCGGCGCGGCGGGGCCGCTGGTCGGCGTGGACTGGGTGAAGGCCAACGTCGGCAAGCCCGGCATCGCGTTCATCGACCTGCAGCCGATGGCGGACTATCTGCGCGGCCACATTCCCGGCGCGGTGCACACCGACTACTACAAGGGTGGTTGGCTGGAGGACCGCGCCGACAAGGTGCCGGAGATGTTCCCGCTGGACAATCCGGAGAAGGTCGGGCAGATGATCGGCAAGCTCGGTATCGACAACGACACCCATGTCGTGATCGTGCCGACCGGCGCCAATGCGCCCGCGATGGCCTTCGGCACGCGCCTGTACTGGACCTTCAAGTTCCTCGGTCACGACAAGGTGTCGGTCCTCGACGGCGGCATGGCGGCCTACGCGAAGGAGAAGGACGCGCGTCTTGAGACCGGTGCGGTCACGCCGACGCCGAAGACGTTCAAAGTCAATCTGCGGCGCGACCTGCTGGCTACCGCCGATGACGTCCGCAAGGCGCTGGCCGGGGGCAAGGCCGTGCTGGTCGACAACCGGACGGAGGACCTTTACGCCGGCATCACGCAGAGTCCGAAAGTGCGCCAGGCCGGCACGCTGCCCGGGGCGCGCAACCTGCCCAATAGCTGGCTGACCGTGAACAACACCGGGCAGGTACGGCCGCGCGCCCAGCTCGAACAATTGTTCAAGCACGCCGGCATTCCGGCCGCCGGCGAGCAGATCTACTTCTGCAACACGGCTCACCTGAGCAGCCTTGGCTGGTTCGTCGCGCACGAGTTGCTCGGCAACCGGCAGGCGAAGCTCTATGACGGTTCGATGGCCGAATGGACCATCCTGCAGGCCGGACCGGTGGATACGAAGTTCAAGTTCCAGTGAGGTTCTTTCGCTCGCCGCGACGGCGCCCGGGCGGGCCGGCGCCGCGGCGCGCATCCGACCACCAAAGGAGGTGTGTATGAGCGTCCTGTGCAAAGCGAAACGTGGGTGGCAGGCCTGGTTGGCGGCCGTGCTGATGCTCGCATGGGTGCGGGCCGCCGGCGCGGTGGAGCCGCTGGTGACGGTGGACTGGCTGCGTGCCAACCTCGGCAAGCCGGGCATCGCGATCGTCGATTTCCAGCCGCTGGCCGATTACCTGCGCGCCCACATTCCGGGCGCCGTGAACAGCAACTACGCGCGCGACGGCTGGCGCGAGGAACGCGCCAACGACAAGGTGCCGGACATGCTGCCGCAGAAGTTCGACAAGCTGGCGCAGCACATCGGCTCGCTCGGCATCGACAACGACACGCACGTGATCCTGGTGCCGCAGGGGATGAACTCCACCGACGTCGGCGTGGCCACGCGCGTGTACTGGACCTTCAAGGTGCTGGGGCACGACAAGGTCTCGATCCTCGACGGCGGCATGGCCGCCTGGACCAAGGAGCAGGACAAGGCGAAGGCCAATCCGGTGCAGGCCGGCGCGACCAAGGTCGACGCCAAGACGTTCAAGGTCAACTTCCGGCCCGAGATGATCGCCACGCTGGAAGACGTGAAGAAGGCGAAGGCGGCCGGGGTGACGCTGGTCGACAACCGCCCCGAGGACCATTTCGTGGGCATCAACCGCCATCCGCGCGCCACCGAGTCCGGCACCATCGCCGGCGCCAAGAACCTGCCGAACGCCTGGCTGACGGTCAACGGCGGCGGCGAGTTCCGCAAGCGCTCGCAGATCGAACAGCTCTACCGCGTCGCCGGCGTCCCGATCACCGGTCCGCAGATCAACTTCTGCAACACCGGCCACTGGGCCTCGATCGGCTGGTTCGTCTCGCACGAGTTGCTCGGCAACAAGCAGGCGCGCATGTACGACGGCTCGATGGTCGAATGGACGATGCTGAAGGCCGGCGACGTCGAGCAGAAGGTCAAGCTGCAATAGCGCCGGCGTGCGGCGGTTGATCGCGGCGGCGCTGCTCGCGTGCGCGGTCGGCGCCGCCGCCGGCGGCGAGCACCGGCGGCTGCTCGCCGTCGAACTGGCGGTTGTCGCCGGCGATCTGCGCCGCCTGCAGGAAGACCGGCCGGGCGCGCGCGAAGCCGCCGGCCTGCGCGCCCGCATCGCCGGTTCACTGGCCGCGTTGCCGTTGCTGCTGCGGCGTGCCGGCGCCGAGGCGCGGCTCGCGCAGCCGGCACGGGATGCGCTGCGCCGCGAAGACTGGCGCGCGCTGCGGCGGCAGCTGGCTGAGTTGCAGCGCCGCTTTCCGCTCGACCCCGACGTTTTGGACGCCGATCCTTCGCCGGCCTGGCGCGCCTTCGGCGCCGCGCTGCATGCGCAGGCGTGCGCCGGCTGTCATGACGCGCCCGCAGGCGACGTCGAACTGCCGGCGCGCGATCTGTTCGACGAGGCGCGCCGCCTGCCGCGCGCGGAGTTCCTGGCGCGGCTGATCGCCGGCGTGCGCGGCGACCGCAGCACCGCTTGGCAAAACCCGTTCAGCGACGCCGAACTCGGCGCGCTCGCCGCCTTTTACCTCGCCGGCGGGCGCCCGCAGTGAAGGCAAGGACTCCCCCGGGCCGCGCGGCGGGGCGGTGCTAAAGTCCGCGGCCGGTTCGTCGTTGCCGACCGGGGAGGGCTTGGCGTTGAGATGCATCGTTTACGCGGCCGCGTGCGCGGCGGCGCTGTCGCTGTCGGCCTGCGGTGGCCGCGGCGAGTCCGCGCCGGCGCCGGCGAACGTCGCCGCCACGCCGCGTGACGGCCACGTGCTGATCCGCTGGGACGACGATCCGCGCGTCAGCTACTGGCTGTTCGTCTCCGGCAATGCCGCGCTGACGACCGAGAACTTCAACCAGTTTCCGGACGCGCGCGTGGTGCGCAACGTCCGCTCGCCGTACGTGCTGTGCGGCTACGCCAACGGCCGCCCGCTGTACGCGACGATGAACGGCCGTATCGACGGCGGGCCGGGCGGACCGGGCAGCCCGACGCTCGACGTGACGCCGCGCGCCGCCGGCGCGAGCTGGACGGTCGGCAGCGCACCGGCGGCCGCGTTCAACGCCGTCGCCTATGTGCCGCTGACGACTTGCCAGCCGGGAGCGCCTCCCGG
>JANWUU010000159.1 GCA_025057735.1 Burkholderiaceae bacterium | reverse complement strand
GATCGAGGCGCACGTGACCAATACCCTCGGCTGGTCGGCCACCACCGGCCAGGTGGCGCCTTGGGTCTACAGGCAGCTGAGCGCCACCTTCGTGTTGGACGACGCCATGCGCGAGCGGCTGGCGCGGCTGAACCCCACCGCGTCGGTGCGGGTGGTGCAGCGCCTGCTGGAGGCACACGAGCGCCGCTACTGGGAGCCGGATGCGCAGACGCTGGCGGCGCTGCGCGACGCCAGCGCCGAACTGGAAGACCGGCTGGAAGGCATTGCGCCGGCGAGGATGGCCGCATGAACGACGTCGTCACCGTTCCGATCCGCCAGTTGCAGCGCACGCTGCCGAAACGCCCCGACGGCGAGGGCAGCGTGCAGGTGCAGATGGATCCCCGCCTGTCGATCGGCACCGCGCGCGTGTTCGCGGTGTACGGCAAGGGCGGCATCGGCAAGAGCACGACCGCCTCCAACCTGTCGGTCGCCTTCGCGCGGCTCGGCAAGCGCGTGCTGCAGATCGGCTGCGACCCGAAGCACGATTCCACCTTCACGCTGACCAAGCGGCTGGTGCCCACCGTGATCGACGTGCTGGAGGGCGTCGATTTCCACGCCGAGGAGCTGCGCCCGAACGACTTCGTCTTCGAGGGCTACGGCGGCGTGATGTGCGTGGAGGCGGGCGGGCCGCCGGCCGGCACCGGCTGCGGCGGTTACGTGGTCGGGCAGACCGTCAAGCTGCTGAAAGAGCACCGGCTGCTGGACGACACCGACGTGGTGATCTTCGACGTGCTGGGCGACGTCGTCTGCGGCGGCTTCGCTGCGCCGCTGCAGCACGCCGACCGCGCGCTGATCGTCACCGCCAACGACTTCGACTCCATTTTCGCGATGAACCGCATCGTGGCGGCGATCCTGGCCAAGGCGAAGAACTACAAGGTCCGCATCGGCGGCGTGATCGCCAATCGCTGCGACGACACCGACCAGCTCGACAAATTCAACGCCGCGGTGGGCCTGCGCACGATGGCGCGCTTCCCGGCGCTGGACGTGATCCGCCGCAGCCGGCTGCAGAAGGTCACGCTGTTCGAGCTCGAGCCGACGCCGGAGGTGCACGCCGTGCAGCAGGAATACCTGCAACTGGCGGCGCGGCTCTGGGCGGGCGTCGATCCGCTGGTGGTGGCGCCGCTGAAAGACCGCGAGATCTTCGACCTGCTCGGCTTCGATTGAGGCGACGATGGCCTACGTGCCGACCGACAGCTACGCGCAGCGCCGCTCGCAGGTAGCCGAGTATTTCGACCGCACCGCGGTCGACGCTTGGGCGCGGCTGACCTCGGATGCGCCGGTCGGCGGCATCCGCGCCACCGTGCGCGCCGGCCGCGCGACGATGCGCGCGACCCTGCTTTCCTGGCTGCCCGCAGACCTCGCCGGCCGCCGCGTGCTCGACGCCGGCTGCGGCACCGGCGCGCTCGCCGTCGAACTGGCGCGGCGCGGGGCGCACGTGGTGGCGGTCGATCTGTCGCCGCGGTTAGTCGGGCTGGCGCGCGAGCGGCATGCCGGAGCCGCTGCCGGCGGGTGCATCGAGTTTCTCGTCGGCGACATGCTGGATGCCGCGCTGGGCCGCTTCGATCACGTGGTGGCGATGGACTCGCTGATCCACTACGAGGCCGCCGACATCGCACGCTGCCTCGCCCACTGGGCGCCGCGCACGGAGGGCTCGCTGCTGTTCACGGTGGCGCCGCGCACGCCGCTGCTGGCGGCGCTGCACGCGCTCGGCCGGCTGTTTCCGCGCGGCAACCGCGCGCCGGCGCTGCAACCCGTGGCCGCCGCGGTGTTGCACGACCGCCTGCGCGGGCAGGCCGCGCTCGCCGCCTGGCAGCCGGGCCGCAGCGCGCGCGTGGCGCATGGTTTCTACGTCTCGCAGGCGCTGGAGCTGGTGCGGCGATGAGCGCACGCGCGCCCTTTATCCGCTTCTGGGCGCGGCTCGGGCCGCGCTTCCTGCCCTTCGCCGATGCGGCCACGCCCGATCTGCCGCTGCCGCGCCTGCTGCGGCTGTCGCTTTTTCAGGTGTCGGTCGGCATGGCCGCCGCGCTGCTGGTCGGCACGCTCAACCGCGTGATGATCGTCGAGCTCGAGGTGGCCGCCTGGCTGGTGGCGGCGATGGTCGGGCTGCCGGTGCTGTTCGCGCCGCTGCGCGCGCTGGTCGGCTTCCGCTCCGATCATCACCGCTCCGCGCTCGGCTGGAAGCGCGTGCCCTACCTGTGGTTCGGCACGCTGCTGCAGTTCGGCGGGCTGTCGATCATGCCGTTCGCGCTGCTGGTGCTGTCCGGCACCGGCCATGGGCCGGCCTGGATCGGCCAGATCGGGGCGGCGCTCGCCTTCCTCGCCGCCGGCGCTGGCATGCAGGTGACGCAGACGGCGGGACTGGCGCTCGCCACCGATCTCGCCCCGCCCGCTGCGCGGCCGCGCGTGGTGGCGCTGATGTTCGTGATGCTGCTGCTCGGCATGGTGGGCGGCGGCGCGCTGTTCAGCGTGCTGCTGGACGATTTCTCGCCGCTGCGGCTGATCCAGGTGGTGCAGGGCGCGGCGGTGGCGACGATGGCGCTAAACCTCGCCGCGCTGTGGAAGCAGGAGGCGCGCAATCCGGCCGCGACCTCCTTGGCGCAGCCGCGCCCGGCCTTCGCCGACGCCTGGCGCGCGTTCGTCGCGCGCGCGGGCGCGCGCCGCTTCCTGCTGGTCGTGGCGCTCGGAACCAGCGCATTCAACATGCAGGACGTGGTGCTCGAGCCCTACGGGGCGGAGATCCTGCGGCTGCCGGTGGCGGCGACCTCGCTGCTGACCGCGCTCGCCGCGGCCGGGGCGCTGGCGGCCTTCGCGGTCGCCGCGCGGCGGCTGACGCGCGGCGCGGATCCGTACCGGCTGGTCGCCGCCGGCGCGCTGGTCGGCATCGGCGGTTTCTCCGCCGTGCTGCTGGCCGCGCCGTTCGATGCGCCGTGGCTGTTCCGCGCCGGCACGGCGGCCATCGGCTTCGGCAGCGGGCTGTTCTCGGTCGGCACGCTGACCGCCGCCATGGGTCTGGACGAACAGGCCGGCCACGGGCTGGCGCTCGGCGCCTGGGGCGCGGTGCAGGCCACCGCGGCCGGGGTGGCGATCGCCGCCGGCGGCGCGCTGCGCGATCTGATCGCCTGGCTCGGCGCGCACGGCGCCTTCGGTCCCGCGCTGCAGGGACCGATCGCCGGCTACAGCGCCGTCTACCACCTCGAGTTGCTGCTGCTGTTCGCCACGCTTGCGGCGGTGGGCCCCCTGGTGCGCGCGACGCGCCGCCCGACGCCGAGAGAGTTCGGACTCGCGCAGTTTCCTGGCTAGCTCTTCACCGCGGAGGTCGCCATGCCCACAGGCGCAATCACCGGCTACATCGACGCAGCGCAGGTCGTGCTGTACGTCTTCTGGATCTTCTTCGCCGGCCTGATCTACTACCTGCACCGCGAGAACAAGCGCGAGGGCTATCCGCTGGAGTCGGACCGCAGCGAACGCGCCCCGCGCGTGAAGGTGCAGGGCTTTCCGCCCCTGCCGAAGCCGAAGACCTACAAGCTGCCGCACGGCGGCACCGTGACCGTCCCCAATGGGCAGCGCGACGACCGGCCGGTGGCGGCGAGACCGACCGCGCCGCATCCGGGCGCGCCGCTGGAGCCCACCGGCGATCCGATGCGCGACGGCGTCGGTCCGGCCGCTTATGCGCAACGCGCCGACACGCCCGATCTGACGCTGGAGGGCGAGCCGCGCATCGTGCCGCTGCGCGTGGCCGGTCATTACCGGATCGAGGCGCGCGATCCCGATCCGCGCGGCATGCAGGTCACCGCCGGCGACGGCAAGGTGGCCGGCAAGGTGGTGGACTGCTGGGTGGACCGCTCCGAAGAGATCCTGCGCTACCTGGAGGTCGAGGTAAACGGCGGCCGGCGCGTGCTGCTGCCGATCAACTTCGCGCGCATCACGCGCCGCGGCGTGACGGTGAAGGCGATCTACGCGCATCACTTCGCGCACGTGCCGGCCACGCGCGCGCCCGACCAGGTCACGCGCCTCGAGGAGGAGCGCATTTGCGCCTACTACGGCGGCGGCACGCTGTACGCCGACGCCCGACGCGCGGAGCCGCTGCTGTGAGCACGGCGGCCGGGCGCGACTACATCGCCGGCATCCGCGACCCGCTGCCGGCCGGCGAACGCCTGCTCTGGCAGGGCGCGCCGCAGTGGCGTGCGCTGGCGGTGCACGCCTTCCACGTGCGCAAGGTGGCGCTTTATTTCGGACTGCTGCTGCTGTGGCGCATCGCCGCCGCGACCGCAGACGGCCTGTCCGCGGTCGCCGCCGTGGCCGCCGCCGTCCCGCTGCTGGGCGCGGCGACGGTCGCGCTGGCGCTGCTCGCGCTGCTCGCCTGGGCCTACGCCCGAACGACGATCTATGCCATCACCGACCGCCGCGTGTTCCTGCGCATCGGTGTCGCCCTGCCGCTGTACGTGAACCTGCCGTTCGACGGCATCGACGGCGCCACCCTGCGCCGGCGCGGGCCGCGCGGCGGCGACCTGCTGCTGCAACTCCGGGGCGGCGTACGACTGGCGTATCTGCACCTGTGGCCGCACGTGCGCCCGTGGCATCTGCGCAGCCCGCAGCCGATGCTGCGCGGACTGGCCGATGCGCTGACGCCGGCCGGCGTGCTGGCGCGCGCGCTCGCACAGGCGGCCGGCCAGCCGGTGCAGTGGCAGCCGGCAGCGCCGCCGGCGACCGGCCCGGCCGTCGGCGGGCAGGAGCGCGGCGAGGTAGCGCCCGCATGAGCGATCCGTTCGCCGACCGCCCGTTCCCGCGCGGCGTGCTGCTGGCCGCCGCGGCGCTCGCCGTGCTGTCGCTCGCGGTGGCCGTGTTCGTGCGGCTGACCGGCATCGGCGGCGTGAACACGCCTGTGCCGCAGCCGCTGTCCGAGCGCGCACTGCTGTTCGTCGACCGCGCCGAGGGCGGCGTCGCGGTGATCGATGCCGGCAGCGGCGCCACCGTCACGGTACTGGCGCCGGGCGAGGACGGATTCATCCGCGCCACCGTGCGGTCGCTCGCGCGCGAACGCCGCGCGCACGGGATCGGCGCCGACGTTCCGTTCCGCCTGATGCACGGCGCGGACGGCCGCCTGTTGCTGATCGACCCGGCCACCGGGCGGCGCATCGACCTGATCGCCTTCGGTCCGACCAACGTCGCCGCCTTCGCGCGCCTGCTGGGCGCGCAGTCCGGCACCGATTCCCGCGAAAGGAGGGACCGCGATGGAAAGCCTCTTTGACCTGACCAGCGGCGCCGACGCCACCGAACGCGCACGCGCCAACTCCCTGCTCGCCCCGCGCTTCTACACCACCGACTTCGCGGCGCTGGAGCGCATCGACGTCACGCCGGTG
>JANWUU010000061.1 GCA_025057735.1 Burkholderiaceae bacterium | reverse complement strand
TGCTCGGCGCGCACGCGGTCGCGGTCGAGAAACTCGATCACCTGCGCGCGGCCGCGGCCCTGGCGCGGCGCGTAGGAGAAACTGGCCTGCGGCATCTCGCCGCGCGCGGCATCGACGAAGAAGCGCAGCGACGGACCCGTGAAGACGGTGCCGTCGCGGAAGACGCGCGCCTTGCCCTCGATCTGAACCTCATCGGTGGCCACGGTGTAGCGGATGCGATCGCCACGCAGCACCGTCCCCTCGCGCCGCACCTCGGCATCGCCGATCAGCTCGACGCGCTCCTGCAGCGTGCCCTGCACGCGCCCGGCGCGCGCGTAAGCCGGTGCCGGCGGCTTTTGCGCCGCCCCGCCGGCCCCGAGCGACCGTTCCAGGCGTAGCAACGGCGCCGCTTCGGGAGCAGCGGATTCCTGGGCATGCGCCGCGATCGCGAGCAGCGCGACGGCTGCAGCGATCGGCCACGGTTTCAGGACGGGCAATGCAACGCGGGGCAACCGGCGATTCGAGGCGTTGAGGAGAACGACGAACGGGGCGCAGGCGCCGCCGGTCCTGCGGGCGCACGTCGTTGCGTATGTCGGCGGCGGAGCGCAGCGTCGTCCGTGGCATTATAGGAAGCGGCCGCTGCCGGCTGCCGCAGTGCTGCTTCTCTCTGCTCTCCGATGCAACGAGCGTCTTCGCATGTGGGCGACGCGCGGGCCGCGGCGCTGATCGCGTGGCTGCAGGGCCTGCCGGTACGCACCGAGGTCGCGTCGCTGCGGGCCGCCTCGGCCGACGCGAGTTTTCGCCGGTATTTCCGCGTCGAGGCGCCCGGCCAGCCAGGCGGCACCCTGATCGCCATGGACGCGCCGCCGGATCGGGAAGACCTGCGGCGGTTCCTGCACGTCGCGCAGCTGCTGCGGGAAGCGGGGCTGAACGCGCCGGCCGTATTGGCGGCCGATCCGGCGCAGGGCTTCGCGCTGCTGAGCGATCTCGGCACGCAGACGTATCTTTCGGTCTTAAACGAGCGCAACGCCGACGCCCTTTTTCGGGACGCCATTGGCGCGCTCGTGCGCTGGCAGGGCGCCACGCGCGCCGATGCGCTGCCGCCTTACGACGACGCGCTGCTACAACGGGAGCTGGCGCTGTATGCGGACTGGTACGTGGCGCGCCATCTGGGCGTGTCGCTGACCGCCCCGCAACGCGCCACACTCGATCAGCAATTCCAGCTCTTGGTGAAGTCCGCGCTCGCCCAGCCGCGCGTGTTCGTGCACCGCGATTACATGCCGCGCAACCTGATGGTGAGCGAGCCGAACCCGGGCATCCTCGATTTCCAGGACGCGGTATGCGGCCCGATCAGCTACGACATCGTGTCGCTGCTGCGCGATGCCTTTGTCAGCTGGGAGGAGGAACGGGTGCTGGACTGGACGATCCGCTACTGGGAGGCCGCGCGCGCCGCCGCGCTGCCGGTGCCGTCGGATTTCGCGGAGTTCTATCGCGCCTTCGAGTGGATGGGGTTGCAGCGGCACCTGAAAGTGCTGGGCATCTTCGCGCGCCTTCGTTACCGCGACGGCAAGCCGCAATATCTGGAGGATGCGCCGCGCTTCGTCGGCTACGTACGGACGGTAGCGCACCGCTATGTCGGGCTGGCGCCGCTGGCGCGGCTGGTCGATGCGCTGGAAGGCATCGAGACGCGCGTCGGCTATACCTTCTGAGCCATGCGGGCGCTGATCTTCGCCGCCGGCCGCGGCGAGCGGATGCGACCGCTGTCCGACCACACGCCCAAGCCCCTGCTGAAGGCCGGCGGCCGGATGTTGATCGAGTACCAGCTCGCCGCGCTGGCGCGCGCCGGCATCCATGAGATCGTGATCAATCTCGCCCATCTGGCAGACGCGGTGCCCGCCGCCCTCGGCGATGGCACCGCCTACGGCGTGCGCATCGCGTACTCGCGCGAGGGCGATCGCGCCGAGGAGGCGCTGGAGACTGCCGGCGGCATCGTCAAGGCGCTGCCGCTGCTGGGGCCGTCGCCGTTTCTCGCCGTCAGCGGCGACGTGGTCACGGACTTTGACTACCGGCGGCTGTTCGCGCACGCGCAGGCGATCGCGCTCGGCGCGGCCGACGCGCATTTCGTGCTGGTGCCCAATCCGCCATCGCATCCCGGCGGCGACATGGGGCTGGCGCAGGGGCGCGTGACGACCGCGCCGCCCTGGTTCACCTACGGCAACATCGGCGTGTTCGCGCCGCGCCTGTTCGCGCGCGAGGCGCCCGGGCGCCGCAAGCTTTTCCCGTGGATGTACCGTGCCGTCGAGGCCGGGCGCGTCACCGGCGAGCTGTATCACGGTCGCTGGTACAACGTCGGCTCGCCTGCCGATCTGGCCTCCCTCGACGCCGAACTGCAGCGATGGCCGCTGGCACCGCGATGAACGCAGCGCTCGCCATTGTCGGCGGCGGGCCGGCCGGGCTCGCCTGTGCGCTGCTGCTGGCGCGACGCCGCCTGCCGAGTGTGGTGTTCGACGCCCGCCCGCTGCCGGAGGCGCAGCGCGAACGGCGGCTGCTGGCGCTGTCGCGCGGCAGCTGGCAGCTGCTCGCCCCGCTGCCGCGGCCGCCCTGCGCAGCGATCCGCGACGTGTTCGTCTCCTCGCAAGGAGAATTCGGCACCACCCACATCGCCGCTGCCGATTTCGACGGCGCCGAGCTGGGCGCGACGGTTTTCTACGGGGATCTGGTGGCCGCGCTGCAACAGGCGGCGGACAGCGAACCGCTGGTCGAGATCCGGCGGCCCGCGCGTGTCGTCGAGGTGCAGCCGGCGCCGGACGAGGTGCGGGTGGTGTGCGACGATGGCACGGTGCTGCGCGCACCGCTGGTGATCGACGCCGAGGGCACAGCGCTCGCGCAAGCACCCGCGGCCGAGGTCCAGGACGTGGCCCTGGTCGGCGAAGCCGAGGTGGCAGGACCCGCTGCCGGCGCCGCCTACGAGCGCTTCATGCGCGAGGGGCCACTGGCGCTGCTGCCCACACCGAGCGGACCGCCGCCGCGCGTCGCGCTCGTCTGGTGCATGCCGGCGGCCGAGACATCGCGCCGGCTGGCGCTGCCGGCCGCGGCGTTGCGGGAAGAACTGCAGCAAGCGCTCGGACCGCGCATCGGCCGCGTGCTTGCGGTGGGGCCCCTGCGGGCGGTGGCGCTGCCGCAGCAGTTGCGCGATCAGGTCATCGCGCATCGGTGGGTTGCCGTGGGGAACGCCGCGCAGACCCTGCATCCCGTGGCCGGGCAAGGGTTCAATCTCGCGCTGCGCGATGCCGCCGTGCTCGCCGACGCGCTGGCGCAGCAGGACGACATCGGCACGGCGCTCGCCCAGTACGCCGCGCGGCGGCGCGCCGACCGGCACACGATCGCCACCCTCACGCGCTGGCTGCCACCGCTGTTCAGCAGCCGTTTCTTGCCGTTGGCGATCGCGCGATCGGCGGCGCTGACGGCGCTCGATCTAGCGGCCCCGCTGCGGCGCGAGTTTGCTCAGGTGCTGATGTTCGGCGTGCGCACCTGAGGGCGTGGCGCATCGGTCACGCAGCGGTATTGCGCGCGCGGCCGGGCGATACAATGCCGGCCTCCTGTTCCATCCCCCTTGCGTCGTCACATGTCGAGCGGACCGCGCGTCGGCGCCATGACGCTTCCCAATCGCGTCTTCGCCGCACCGATGGCTGGCGTCACCGACCGCCCCTACCGCATCCTGTGCAAGCGTCTGGGCGCCGGCCATGCCGTCTCCGAGATGGCGGCCTCGAATCCGCGCCTGTGGGAAAGCGAGAAGACCATGCGGCGCCTGAACCACGAGGGCGAACCGGCGCCGGTGGCGGTCCAGCTCGTCGGCGCCGATCCGCAGATGATGGCCGAGGCGGCGCGCTACAACGTCGCGCGCGGCGCGCAGATCATCGACATCAACATGGGCTGCCCGGCGCGCAAGGTCTGCCAGGTGGCCTGTGGTTCGGCGCTGCTGCGCGACGAAGATCTGGTGGCCCGCATCCTGGAGGCGGTGGTGCAGGCCGTGGCGGTGCCGGTGACGCTGAAATACCGCACCGGCTGGGATCCGCAGCATCGCAACGCGGTGGCGATCGCGCGGCGGGCACGCGACGCCGGCATCGCGATGCTGGTGCTGCATGGGCGCACGCGCGCCGACGGCTTTCGCGGCAGCGCCGAGTACGACACGATCCGTGCGGTGAAGGCGGCGGTGGACATTCCGGTGGTGGCCAACGGCGACATCGACACGCCCGAGAAGGCGCGCGCGGTGCTCGACGCCACCGGCGCCGATGCGGTGATGATCGGGCGCGCCGCGCTCGGCCGCCCCTGGATCTTCCGCGAGATCGATCATTACCTGCGCACCGGCGAGAAGCTGCCGCCGCCGTCGGTGGAAGAGCTGCGGCCGCTGCTGGCGACGCATCTGGAAGACCATTACCGCTTCCATGGCAGCGCGCGCGGCGTGCGCAGCGCGCGCAAGCACATCGTCTGGTATCTCGCCTCGCTGGAAGGGGGCGCGAGCTTCTGCGAACGCATCCTGCGCATCGAGGACGCCGGCGAACAGGCGCGTGCCGTCGATGAATTCCTGTGCGCGCACGGCGCGCGCCACGGCGGCCGCCTGTGCTATGCGGCGCCGCGCCTGCATTGAGATGGAGGAGTCATGCCCGCACCGAATTCCCGCCCGCGCCGCAGTCCGGCGCGCGGCAACGGCGCCGCCCGTGCGGGCGGCGGCGCCGCCGTCGGCGAACCGCTTCCCCGCGGCGGCGGCGAGACGATCGAACAGGCCGTGCTGCGCAACCTGGAGCAGTACTTCGCCGCGCTGGAGGGCGCGAAGCCGCACGCGCTGCACGAGATGGTGCTGCGGGCCGTCGAGCGGCCGTTGCTGAAGTTCGCGTTGCAGCGCGCCGGCGGCAACCAGTCGGCGGCGGCCGAGCTGCTGGGCATCAACCGCAACACGCTGCGCAAGAAACTGCAGGACTACGACCTGCTATGAAGCAGGCCTTAATTTCAGTCAGTGACAAGACCGGTGTGGCCGAATTCGCGCGCGCGCTGGTCGGTCTCGGCTATCGCCTCCTGTCCACCGGCGGCACCGCCCGCCTGCTGACGGCCAGCGGAGTGCCGGTGACCGAGGTGGCCGACTACACCGGCTTTCCGGAGATCCTGGACGGCCGCGTCAAGACGCTGCATCCGCGCATTCACGCCGGCCTGCTGGCGCGCCAGGACCTCAGCGCCCACATGCAGGCGCTGGCCGCGCATCGCATCGAACCGATCGACATCGTCGCCGTCAACCTGTATCCGTTCGAGCGCACGGTGGCGCGCCCCGACGTGGGCTTCGACGAGGCGATCGAGAACATCGACATCGGCGGGCCGGCGCTGTTGCGGGCGGCGGCGAAGAACCACGGCTCGGTGACCGTGATCGTCGATCCGGCCGACTACGACGGCGTGCTCGGGGAGCTGCGGCGCCACGGCCGCGTCGGCTCGGCGCTGCGCTTCGCGCTGGCAAAAAAGGTGTTCGCGCACACG
>JANWUU010000427.1 GCA_025057735.1 Burkholderiaceae bacterium | reverse complement strand
ACCAGCCGCCGCGCCACCCGCGTGATGGCGGCCGTCTGCGGCCCGTTGCGGGGCAGTTTCATGCGGGCACGGGCGACGACGAAATCGAACGCATAGGCGACGGCCTCACGCACCATCTGCGCGTTCTGTTCGCGCTCCTGGGCGGTCAGATAGAAGTTGAAGTCGACGTCGTGCCGGATGTAACGCGGCGGCAGTTGATTGAGCGCCACGCAGGCGATGTCCGCCAGCAGATGCCGCTCGACGCGGCGTGTGGCGGCCTGCGCCAGCACCTCCTCGAAGACAGCACGCTCGTAATGGTTGTGGATCGATTCGAAGTCCGGTTCGGCCATGTCCGCGATGTTGCCGGCCCCGCCGCCGGCGCAGGCGCGGAAAAGCCGCCGCCCAGCCGGTCAATCGCGCATCCACTCGCGGCGGATGCGATGCACGCCGCGCCAGATCGCGAACGCCAGCACCGGCACCGCCGCCGCCATCAACCACTCGGGCTGCAGCCACGGCCAGATCCGGTTCAGCGGCTTGGCCACGTAGCCCAGCAAGCCCACCGCGTAGTAGGTGAGCGCGGCCACCGACAGTCCCTCGACGGTCTGCTGCAGACGCAGCGACAGCTTGCCGCGCCGCTCCATCGCCGCCAGCAGGCGCTGGTTTTGCTCCTCGCGCGCCAGGTCCACCCGCGTACGCAGCAGGTTGGCCGCGCGCGCCACGCGCGCCGACAGTTCCGCCTGGCGCCGGGCGGTAGCGGCCACCGTGGCCATCGCCGGGGCGAGCCGCCGCGCAAGGAATTCGCCGACGGTGGGCAGCCCGCCGCCGCGCGCTTCGCGCAGTTCGGCCACGCGGTTGTTCACGAGGTCCCAGTAGGCCTGCGCGGCGGAGAACCGGAACGCCGTGGCCGCCACCCCTTTTTCGCAGTCGGCCGCCAGTTGCGTCAGCTCGTCGAGCAGGCTGCGCTCCTGGCGCGTGGCCTCCGGCAGCGGCTGGCCCGCCAGCTCGGCGCTGCGCGCGGTGATCGCCGCCAGGCGCGCCTCGGTCGCCGTCAGCCGCGCGGCGAGCTCGCGCGCCACCGGAAACGCCAGCATCGCCATGACGCGATAGACGGCGATGTCGATCAGACGCTGCGTGACGCGCGCCTGCTGCCCGCGCGTCAGACCCGCGTCCAGCACGACCCAGCGGCTGCGGCCGTCCGGCGTCAGCAGGAAGTCGGTAAAGATGCGCGCCATGCCGTCGGAGACGCGGCTGCCGACGAGCGTGGCGCCAGAGAAAAGCCGCGCCACGTCGTCGACCGTCTCCTCGCCGGCCGGCAGCAGCGTCACGTCGATCGCCGCCATCGTCTGCCCCGGCAGGGCGGAGAGCCATTCCGGCGGCAACGCCGAGAACGCGCTCGGCAGCGCGTCCAGATCCGCCAGCCGAACCGACGGCAGCGGCCGCACGAAGACGTAGCTCGTGAACTCGCTGTGCCGTTCCCACTTCACGCGCAGGTCCGGCAGCTCCAGGATCAGGTGCGGATGCTCCGGCGGCGCAACCTCCGTCCCGTGCCGGCGCGCCAGATCGCGCAGCGGCGCCAGCGGGTCGTCCTCCGGCTCGTGCAGCAGCGCCACCGCGCTGGCCACACCGGGCACGGCCACTGCCACCGGCGGCCGCGCGTGCACCTCGTTGGCCAGCCGCCGGCGCAGCGGATGCTCCGGCGGCAGCCGCAACGTCGGCGCAATCACAGCGCGCCGCTGTAGATCAGTTGTACGCCCGCGTCAGCAAGCTGCTGCCGCGCCTGCGCGAGCGAACCGCCGGTGTCGATCGCGCGGCAGGCATCCTCGATGACGAAGGTCTCGAAGCCGGCCGCGCGCGCATCGAGCGCGCTCCACGCCACGCAGAAGTCGGTCGCCAGCCCGCAGCAGTAGACGTGCGTGATGCCGCGTTCTCGCAGCAGCCCCGCCAGTCCGGTCGGCGTCCTGCGGTCGGCCTCCAGAAACGCCGAGTAGCTGTCGGTGTGCGCGTGGTAGCCCTTGCGCACGATAGCCTGGGCGTGCGGAATCGCCAGGCCTGGTGCGAAATCGGCGCCGCGCGTGCCCATCACGCAGTGATCCGGCCACAGGATCTGTTTTCCATAGGGGAGCTCGATGGTCTCGAACGGCTGGCGGCCCGGATGCGCGGAAGCGAAGGACACGTGCCCGGGCGTGTGCCAGTCCTGCGTCAGGATCACGTTGGCGAAACGGGCTGCGAGCGCGTTGATGGCCAGCACCACCTCGTCGCCGCGCGGCACCGCGAGCGCCCCGCCGGGCAGGAAGTCGTTTTGTACGTCGATCACCAACAGCAGATCGGTGGTCCTCATCGCGTTCTCCTGGACTCATCCGCCGCCGGCCTGCAGCCGCGCCCGCACCAGATCGATGTGACCGCGCAGCGCGTACAGCTCGTCGGCATGCGAAAGCGGCACGCTGATACGGCCGACGCGCGCATCCAGCGCGTCCAGCTCGGCCAGCAGTTCGGACGGCGTGCGCGTGCGCGCGGCAAGCGCCTCCTCGATCGCGCGCAGCCGCGCATACCAGCGGAACACGCGCGAACGGATGCGGAACGTATACAGCGGCGGCACGATGCGCGAGGCCGGGATCAGCACCGCGACGATCGATACCAGCACCACCCACATGCGGTCGATCAGGTTGGCCAGCCAGAACGGCAGATAGCGCTGCAGCAGCGGGGCGCCGTGGCGGTAGAAGCGTTGCGCCTCCTCCGCCAGCGGCAGTTCGGGATCGGCGCCGACCGGAAACTGCCCGGCGCGCGCGAACCAGCCCGGCGACGCGTGGATGCGCGCCGCCGCCTGCACGAACAGCTGGATCAACGCCGGGTGCGTCTCGGCGCGCGCCAGCAGGCGCGTGGTGGCGGCGATCAGCCGCACGTCCGCCGGCGGCACATCGGCGGCGAGGTCCACCACGCCGCGCGGCAGCCCCTGCGCGGACAAAAAGGCGAAGCGTCGCGCGTACGCCTCGGCCTGCGCGAAATCGAACAGACGGATGCCCGGCGTCATCAGCAGCATTTGTACCAGCGGCGACTCGGGCGCCGAGACAAACACGACCGCGTCCAGTTCGCCGCCGAGCAGCGCCACCACGGCCGGCGTGGGCGCCAGGCGCGTCAGGGTTAGCCGGTCGGTTTCGATGCGGTTGGCGTGGGCGAGCTTGGCGAACAGATTGCCCGCACCGCTGCCCTCCTCGCCGACGTTCACGCGCAGCCCAACGAAGTGCGCCAGCTCCGTCAGTTGCGGCTGCCCGCGCGCGCGACGGGCCGCCTCCTCCCGATAGAACACCCACACCGGCTCGTAGAAGAGCGCGCCGAGCGACACCAGGCGGACGTCGGCCGCCTCGTCGACCGCATAGATTGCCTCGCTCGCGCCGCCCTGCACGAAGGCGAGGTCGACCCCAGAGGCGGGCTCGCGCAGCAGCCGCAGGTTCTCGGCGGCGCCCTGCGTGTCGCGCAGCTCGACCGTGATGCCGTGCCGGCGCAGCGCCTCGGCATAGCGCTTGCCGAACTCGGCGTAAGCGCTGTTCTGCGGCCCGGTGGCGAGCACGACACGGCGCGGCGGCATCGGCTGCAGCCACAGATAGGCGCCCCACAGCAGCAGCAGGCCGAGCACGATCGGCGGACCGGCGCTTGCCAGCAGGTCGCGCGCCGAAACCAGCGTGTGGCGGATAAGGCGCGGCATCGCACCGATTATGCAGAGGCCGCCCGGCGGCGCCGGGCCATGCGCGATCGGCCGCACGCGAGCGCCCGTTCCGCCGGCCGGTCGCGACGCGCCGCTTCCCGCGCGCCGCAGGCTTAGCCGAGGGCCTTGACCATGTCTTCGACGACCTTCTTCGCGTCGCCGAACACCATCATGGTCT
>JANWUU010000404.1 GCA_025057735.1 Burkholderiaceae bacterium | reverse complement strand
CGCCGCAGCGGCAGTGGCCTGGCGCCCTCAAGCCCGAAGCTCGCGCTGCGCGCGCTGGATCGCCGCCACCGTGGTGTTGGAAGCTTCGGCGAAGCGCGAGCCGCCGCCGAGCAGCCGCTCGGCCTGCTCGTAGGCGCCGCGGTTGATCGTCTCCGCCACCTCGCCGGCGGCGAGATGGAACTCGCGGTGCTTGGCGACCAGATCGACGAACGCCGGCCGCGTTCCCCAGCGGCTGCCGCCCTCGCCGTGCAGCCACTGACCGAGCGGGCAGCAGTCGTCGCGCCTGATCGTCGCCGCGTCGAGTTTTTCGCGCTTGGCGATCGCCGACCGCAGTTTCACCTTCCAGGCGCGGTGCGCCTCCACGGCCTTGGCGAAGTCGAAGGCGGGCGCCGCCGTGGCAGGCACGGTCGTAGGTGCCGCCACGGCGGCGTCAGGCAGCTGGAAGCGCGCCACCCGCTCGGATAGCCGCCGCGCCTGCTGCTTGAGCGTCTCCGCGGCCGAGGCGGTTTGCTCCACCAGCGCGGCGTTCGCCTGCGTGGTGCGGTCCAGCTCCTGCACGGCCGAGCCGATCTGCGCGATGCCCTGGCTCTGCTCGCGCGCGCCGTTGGCGATCTCGCCGATCAGCAGGCGCACGCGCTGCGCGTTCTGCACCACGCGTTCGATGGCGGCACCCGCCTCGCGCGCGATCCGTGTGCCCGCCTCCGTCTTGCGCTGGCTGGCCTCGATCAGCTCCTTGATCTCGCGCGCGGCCTGCGCCGAGCGTTGCGCCAGTTGGCGCACCTCGGCCGCCACCACCGCGAAGCCGCGCCCGGCCTCGCCGGCGCGCGCCGCCTCCACCGCGGCATTGAGCGCCAGGATGTTGGTCTGGAAGGCGATGCCGTCGATGACACCGATGATCTCGCCGATCTTGCCGGAAGAGGCGCCGATGTCGTCCATCGTCGCCACCATCTGCGCCATGATGCGGCCGCCTTCCTCGGCGCCGCGCGCATTGTCCTCTGCCAGTTCGGCCGCCTGGGCGGCGTTGTCGGCGGCGTGCTTGACCGTGCCGGAGATCTCCTCCATCGAGGCGGCGGTCTCCTCCAGGCTGGCGGCGGCCTGCTCGGAGCGACGCGACAGGTCCATCGTGCCGGCGGCGATCTCGTCGCTCGAATGCACGATCTCGTCGGACGCGGCCCGCACGTCGCGCACGATCGCGCGCAGCGCGTCCTGCATCTCGCGCAGCGACAGCATCAGCTTGGCCGGTTCGTCGGCGCCCCACGGCGTGGGCGAGGTGGTCAGATCGCCGTCGGTCATCGCCTCCAGGTGGCGCGCGGTCTCGTACAGGCCTCCCTGCATGACTTTGTAGAAGCTGAACGCGAAGTAAAGGCCCAGCAGCGCGCAGACGGTCATCAGCGTGCCGGCGATGCTCCAGCGGGCCAGCGAACGGGCGCGCAGGTCATCGACGTACACCCCGGTGCCGACGATCCAGCCCCAGGGCTCGAAGCCAGCCACGTACGACAGCTTGGCCGCTGGCTCCTGGCCGCCCGGCCGCGGCCACAGGTAGGCGACGAAGCCGGCCTTTTCCTGCCGGACTTTCTCGACGAAGGCGTTGAACAGTGCAAAGCCGCGCGGGTCCTTGAAGGCGGACAGGTCCTGACCGTTGAGCTCCGGCTTGATTGGATGCATGACCATGCGCGGGGTCATGTCGTTGATCCAGAAATAATCGTCGGTGCCGTAACGCATGCGCGCTACCGCTTCGCGCGCGATCTTCTGCGCTTCCTCGCGCGACAGCTTGCCCGCCGTCTCCAGCCCGTGCGCCCACTGCAGCGTGGCGTGGGCGACCGCCACCAGGTCGCGCAGATCGCGCTGCGCCAGCTCCCGCTCCGTCCTGTCCCACTGCCAGAGCAACGCCGGCAGCAGCACCCAGATCGGAAGGAAAATCACGGCGAGCAGCGCCGCCTTGGCGCGGAAACCCAGCGCGCGCAGCAGACGCACGCCGGGCGCCCATACGCCGTGGTAGGCGAAGAAGCCGGGCGCGGCGCCGGTGCGCGCCGCCGGCAGGGTAAGGTTGTCGAGCACTGCGCTCATCGGGTCTCCCGTTGCGGGTCGTTGCCGTTCAGAAGCCGAGCGAGGCGAGCAGATCGTCGACGTCGGCCTGGTTCTTGACGACGTCGGTGCGCCCCGCGCCGTTGACCACCGGCCCCTCCAGTGACGTCGACTCGGCGGGCCGCTGCGCCGGCGGCGTGGTGTCCAGCAGCAGCTTGACGAGCTGCGCCTCCATCTCGTGCGCGAGCGCCACCACCTTGCGGATCACCTGGCCGGTGAGATCATGGAAGTCCTGCGCCAGCATG
>JANWUU010000287.1 GCA_025057735.1 Burkholderiaceae bacterium | reverse complement strand
GCCGTCCCGTTGCCGTTTCGCCCCCGGATCCACACCGTGCCCGCGAAAAAGGTCTACATCAGAACCTTCGGCTGCCAGATGAACGAGTACGACTCGGCCAAGATGGCCGACGTGCTCGCCGCCGCCGGCGGCTACGTCACGACCGACGATCCGCAGCAGGCCGATTTGATCCTGTTCAACACCTGTTCGGTGCGCGAGAAGGCGCAGGAAAAGGTGTTCTCCGATCTGGGGCGCGTGAAGTCGCTGAAGCGCAGCCGGCCGGACCTCCTGATCGGCGTGGGCGGCTGCGTGGCAAGCCAGGAAGGGGCGGCGATCGTCGCGCGTGCGCCTTACGTGGACCTCGTGTTCGGCCCGCAGACCCTGCATCGCCTGCCGGAGCTGATCGAACGACGCCGCCGCAGCGGCCGCCCGCAGGTCGACGTCTCCTTTCCGGAGATCGAGAAATTCGATGCCCTGCCGCCGGCGCGCGTGGAGGGGCCGACCGCCTTCGTCTCCATCATGGAGGGCTGCAGCAAGTACTGCTCGTTCTGCGTGGTGCCCTATACGCGCGGCGAGGAGGTGTCGCGGCCGCTGGCGGACGTGCTGACCGAGGTGGCCGAACTCGCCGACCAGGGCGTCAAGGAGGTGACGCTGCTCGGTCAGAACGTCAATGCGTACCGCGGGCGCGTCGGCGATGCGCAGGCCGATTTCGCTTCCCTGCTGGAGTGCGTGGCCGAGGTGCCCGGCATCGAGCGCATCCGTTACACGACCTCGCACCCGAAGGAATTCACGCCGCGGCTGATCGACGTCCACGCGCGCCTGCCGCAACTGGCCGAACACGTGCATCTGCCGGTGCAGGCCGGTTCCGACCGCGTGCTGGCGGCGATGAAGCGGGGCTACACCGTACTCGAGTACAAGTCAATCGTGCGCCGGCTGCGCGCGGCGCGGCCCGGCATCTCGATCTCGTCGGATTTCATCGTCGGCTTCCCGGGCGAGACCGAGGCGGACTTCGAACGGACACTGGCGCTGGTGGAGGACATCGGCTTCGATGCCAGCTTCTCCTTCGTCTACAGCCGCCGGCCCGGCACCCCGGCGGCCGAGCTGCCGGACGACACGCCGCAGGAGGTCAAGCTCGCGCGGCTGCAACGGCTGCAGCGGCTGCTCGCGCAGCAGGCCGAGCAAATCAGCGCGGCGATGGTGGGCAGCGTGCAGCGGGTGCTGGTGGAGGGGCCATCGAAGCGGGATCCTGGCGAGCTGATGGGGCGCACCAGCAACAACCGCATCGTGAACTTCGCCGGGCCGCCGCGTCTGATCGGCAACCTCGTCGACGTGCGCATCACGCAGGCGCTGCCGCATTCGCTGCGGGGCGAGGTGCTGCGGCGGGAGACCGTGTCCGCCGCCTGATCGCGTCCCGATGCGGACCTCGCCGACCAAGAAGGTGCTGGCGTTCGCGGCAGCGGCCGACAACGCCCAACTGGCCAATCTGGCCGGCGCGCTGGACAGCAACCTGCGCCAGATCGAAACCGAGCTCGAGGTCTCAATCCGCCGGCGCGGCCATCAGTTTCGCATCGAGGGCGCGCGCGAGCGCGCTCAGCAGGCCGTCGAGGTGCTCGAGCACTTCTTGGCACGCGCCGACCGGCCGATCAGCGTCGACGACATCCAGCTGTATTTCGTCGAACGCGCACGCGGCCTGCCCGCTGCCGCCCGCAGCGAGGCGGACACTGCGCTGCCAGCGCTGCAGACGCGCCGGCGCGATCTGCACGGACGCACGCCGCGGCAGCGCGAGTACATCGAGGCCATCCTCGGACACGACATCGCCTTCGCGATCGGGCCGGCCGGTACCGGCAAGACCTACCTGGCGGTGGCCTGCGCGGTGGATGCGCTGGAACGCGAGTCCGTCAAGCGCATCGTGCTGACGCGCCCGGCGGTGGAGGCGGGCGAACGGCTCGGCTTCCTGCCGGGCGACCTGGCGCAGAAGGTGGACCCGTACCTGCGGCCACTGTACGACGCGCTGTTCGACCTGCTGGGCTTCGACAAGACGCAGCGGCTGCTGGAGCGGCAGACGATCGAGATTGCGCCGCTCGCCTACATGCGGGGGCGCACGCTCAACCAGGCTTTCGTGATCCTGGACGAGGCGCAAAACACCACGCCGGAGCAGATGAAGATGTTCCTGACCCGCATCGGCTTCGGCTCCAAGGCGGTCATCACCGGCGACGTCACGCAGATCGATCTGCCGCGCGGCAGCGCCTCCGGGCTGATCGAGGCGCAGCACGTGCTGCGCGACGTGCGCGGCATCGCCTTTACCTATTTCACCGCGGCCGACGTCGTGCGGCATCCGCTGGTGGCGCGCATCGTCGAGGCCTACGAGCGGGCCGACCAGGCCGCCGCCGCGCGCGGCCGGCGCGCGCCGTGAGGGCGGCCGCGCCGCTGTCGCTGGCGATCCAGCAGCATGCGGCCTTCGCCGGCCTGCCGGCGCGCGCCACGCTGCGGCGCTGGGTCGCCCTCGCTTGCCGGCGGCGGGCACAACTGGTGCTGCGCTTCGTCGGCACCGCCGAGGGCCGGGCGCTGAACCGCACCTATCGCGGGCGCGACTACGCGACCAACGTGCTGACCTTCGTGTACGGCCTGCGCCCGGTGCACGCCGACATCGTCGTCTGCGTGCCGGTGGTGCGCGCGGAGGCGCGCGCCCAGGGCAAGCCGTTCCGTCACCACCTGGCCCATCTTGTGATCCACGGCGCGCTGCACGCGCAAGGCCATGACCACGTGACCCCAAAACAGGCGCGGGCCATGGAGGGGCTCGAGCGGCGCCTGCTCGCGCAGCTCGGCATTGCCGATCCTTACGCGTAAGTTAGCGCGGGCTTCGCCGCCGCTGGCCGCGGCCGCGCCCGCGCGCCGGCACGCTTGCGCAGCGACCGCATCGGATATGCTTTTGCCCGGCGCAACTACCGGGCGGCCCGCCGATGCCGCCCCTGACGATGCCTTCGGAGCCTCCCAGTCGCACGGCGACCTACGCCAAGCACAGAACCCTTTTCGAACGCTTGAGCGCGTTCGTCTTCCGCGAACCCGAAGACCGCACCGAACTGCTGGCGCTGCTGCGCGATGCGCGGCAGCGCGGCGTGATCGACGCCGATGCGCTGTCGATGATCGAGGGCGTGCTGCAGGTCGCCGATTTGCGCGCGGCCGATCTGATGGTGCCGCGCTCGCAGATGGACGTGCTCGACCTGGATGCGGCGCCGGCATCATGGCTGGCGCGCGCGATCGAAACCGCGCACTCGCGCTTCCCGGTCATCGACGGCAGCCCCGATCGGGTGGTCGGCATCCTGCTCGCCAAGGATCTGCTGCGCTACCTGCAGGAGCCGCGCGTCGACCCGCGCAGCCTGCTGCGGCCGGCGCTGTTCGTGCCGGAGACCAAGCCGGTCAACGAGCTGCTGCGGGAGTTCCGCAGCAGCCGCAACCACATGGCGATCGTGATCGACGAATACGGCGGTGTCGCCGGCCTGATCACGATCGAGGACGTGCTGGAACAGATCGTCGGCGACATCGCCGACGAATACGACGGCGACGAACGCGGGCCGGACATCGTGGCCGAGGCCGACGGCCGCTACCGGGTCAGCGCGCTGATGTCGATCGCGGCGCTGAATGCGGCGCTCGGCACCCAGCTCGCGAACGACGCCGCCAATACGGTGGGCGGCCTGCTCGCCGAGCGCCTCGGCCGCGTGCCGCGTCGGGGCGACGTGACCGAAATCGACGGCCTGCGCTTCGAGGTGCTGCGCGCCGATGCGCGTCAGGTGCATCTGCTGCGCGTCTCCTGGCTGCACCGGCCCGCGGCCGCCGAATTCCGCGCCGAGCCGCCGCCGGTACGGCATCACGCCTGAGCGCGGTCGCTAGACTGCGCCGGTCGCATCGCCGGCGAGCGCCGTTTTGCCCCATTTTGGTATCAGGCTGACCTCCCCTGCCGTGGGACTGGCGCAGGCGGCCGTGCTCGGCGCGGCCCACACGCTGTCGTTCGCGCCCTGGAATCTGTGGTGGCTGCAGCCGCTGGCGCTCGCCGGCCTGTTCGCACTTGCGGCGCGCGCCGACCGCGTGCGCGCGGCCGCGGCGCTCGGTTTCGCCTTCGGGCTCGGCTGGTTCGGCAGCGGGCTCTGGTGGGTCTTCGTCAGCATGCACGTCTACGGCCAGATGGCCGCACCGCTGGCGGCGGCCGCCACGGCCGCCTTCGTCGCGCTGCTGGCCCTGTTTCCCGCCGCCGGCCTCGGTGTGGCGGCGGTCCTCACCTGCGCGCCAACGCCGCGCCTGCTTGCCGCGCTGCCGGCGGGCTGGGCGGCGGCCGAGTGGCTGCGCGGCACGGTCTTCACCGGCTTTCCGTGGCTCGCCTCCGGCTATGCGCACAGCGACGGCCCACTGGCGGGCTTCGCACCGGTGGCGGGCGTCTACGGCATG
>JANWUU010000242.1 GCA_025057735.1 Burkholderiaceae bacterium | reverse complement strand
CCCCTCGACGTCGATCTCCATGAGGCGCTGGGCCATGAACTGCACCATCTGGCGCAGCAGGTCGACGTCGGCGCCCTTCTCGGCGAGTTCGGCCAGTGCCATAGTGGGGGTGGTCATCGTGGAATCTCCTTCGGACAGGTTGGTGGGTCGCACCTCAACCATATCCGGGGCCACGATGACCACCCCAGCCGGGGTGGCCGCCGCCGCGCGGCAAGCTGCTTCGGGCTACGCCCTACGCACCTTGCCGCGTGCTTGTGGAGTTACACCACTTGCTGGGACACCAGCGCGGCCAGCGCGTCGTGCAACGATGTTCCATAACCCAGGGCTTCAAGGATTGGCGCAGTAAAGCTGTACGAGATGCGCGGCTAGACCGGGTGCAGGCACTCGAAGAAGGAAGTTAAAGCGGAGAACGAAAAGACGAGTTGTGCTACGCCTGGCCGCGCCAGTGGCGGCAGGCGCTGCCGCGCAGAGTAAGCGGATTGGCGTTTGACGTTATTCGAAACGAGAGTGTCGTGCCGAAACTCCGATGCGCGCACGTACTGGTTGTTGCTGCCCGCGATCGGCGCCGACGTCAGATGCAGAAAAGCTTGGGTGCGCGTGATGGTGATATAAAACAGCCGTCGTTCGTTTTCCCTGGGCCCTGCCAGGCGCGCCCGGCCGCGTATCTCCGTTCCCCGCAAGCAGTCGAACGGCGCGCTGGGCAACTACTTCAGCCTTTGCGCCGCCCGCGCAAGCGCTCTGGCGACGGTTGTGTCTGCGCTGGCGGATCGCCCACAATTGAGCAGCCGTCAGGTTCATTCTTCTTTCACTGTGTACAACGTGCAGACAAGCTAAGAGCGCACCTCGCCGTTGCCGAACACGACGAACTTCTGCGACGTCAGCCCCTCCAGCCCCACCGGGCCGCGCGCGTGCAGCTTGTCGTTGGAGATGCCGATCTCCGCCCCCAATCCGTACTCGTAGCCGTCGGCGAAGCGCGTGGAGGCGTTGACCATCACCGAGGCGGAATCGACCTCGCGCAGGAAGCGCATGGCGATGGTGTAGTTCTCGGTGACGATGGCGTCGGTGTGCTTGCTGCCGTACGTGTTGATGTGCTCGATCGCGGCGGCCACGTCCGCCACCACGCGGATCGACAAAATGGGCGCCAGGTATTCGGTGCGCCAGTCTTCCTCCGTCGCCGCCGCGCACGGCACGCCTGCGGCGGCGAGGATCGTGCGCGTCTGCGGGCAGCCGCGCAGCTCGACCCCTTTGTCCGCGTAGAGACAACCGAGCGGCGGCAGCACGCGCTCGGCGATCGCCTGCGCCACCAGCAGCGTTTCCATCGCGTTGCACACGCCATAGCGCTGCGTCTTGGCGTTGTCGGCGATGCGGATCGCCTTGTGAAGGTCCGCCTCGCCATCGATGTAGACGTGGCAGATGCCGTCCAGGTGCTTGATCATCGGCACGCGGCTTTCGCGCATCAGCCGCTCGATCAGCGCGCGACCGCCGCGGGGGACGACGATGTCCACGTACTCGGGCAGCGCCACCAGCAGGCCGACGGCGGCGCGATCGGTGGTGTCGATCAATTGCACGGCGTCGCGCGGCAGCGCGGCGGTCGCCAGCGCGTCGGCGATCAACGCGGCCAGCACGCGGTTGCACTCGATCGCCTCGGAGCCGCCGCGCAGGATCGCGGCGTTGCCGCTCTTGATGCACAGCCCGGCGGCGTCGATCGTCACATTGGGGCGGCTCTCGTAGATGATCGCGATCACCCCGAGCGGCACCCGCATGCGGCCGACGCGGATGCCAGACGGCATCGGCCGCACGTCGCTGATCGCGCCCACCGGATCGGCCAGTTGCGCGATCTGCTCCAGGCCGGCGGCCATCTGCTCGATCGCCGACGGCGACAGCGCCAAGCGGTCCAGCAGCGCGGGCTCCAGGCCGGTTTCGCGCGCGCGCTGCACGTCGCGCGCGTTGGCGGCGGCGATCGCGGCCTGCTCGCGGCGGATCGCGGCGGCCAGTGCCCGCAGCGCTCGGTCCTTGGTCGAGGTCGCCGCCACCGCCATCGCCGCCGACGCTGCGCGGGCGCGCCGGCCCACGGCGGCCACGTAGGCCGACAGGTCGAGCGTTTCGGCGGGGGCGTTCATCGGCAGGCAGCGAGCGCGATCTCGGACAATTCTAGCCACGGGTCGCCGTCGCGATCCGCAACGTTCAGCCCCTTGGCGATGCGGTCCACCTCGGCGCAGCGCGCCAGCAGCCCGGACACGCCGCGCATCCGTTGCGCCGCCTGCGGCAGCAGTCGCTCGCGCGCGCCCCACAGCTTGAGCTCCTGTTTCAGCGACGACAGCGGCCGCTGCTGCGCCAGGGCCTGCTGCGCGCGCGCCACCATGCGCAGCTCCTCGGTCACCGCCCATAACACCAGCGGCAGCGGCTCGCCCTCTGCGCGCAGTGACTGCACGATGCGCACGGCGCGCGCGCCGTCACCGGCCAGCAGCGCCTGCGGCAGATCCAAGGCCTCGAAGCGCGACACGTCCAACACGGCGGCCTCGACCTGCTCGCGCGTGAGTTCGCCCTCCGGATACAGCAACCCGAGCTTGGCGATCTCCTGCCGGGCGGCGAGCAGGTTGCCTTCCACGCGGTCGCACAGGAAAGCCAGCGCGTCTTTGCGCGCACGCTGCCGCTGCCGTGCCAGGCGTTCCTGGATCCAGGCCGGCAACTGCGCCCTGCTCAGGCGCGCCGCCTCGATCCACATGCCCGCGCGTTCCAGCGCCTGCGCCCAGGACGCGCGGCGGGTGGCCGCGTCCAGACGCGGCAACGACAGCAGCAGCAGCGCATGCGCCGGCGGCTGCGCGGCGTAGGCAGCGAGCGCCTCCGCCCCCTGCACGCCCGGGCGGCCGGTCGGCAGGCGCAGATCGATCAGCCGTTTTTCGGCGAACAGCGCCAGGTTGTTGGCGCCGACCGCAAGCTGCGACCAGTCGAAGTTGGCCTGCGCATGGATGACCTCGCGCTCGCCGAAGCCGGCCGCCCGCGCCACGGCGCGGATCGCGTCGGCGGACTCCAGGGCGACCAGCGGCTCGTCGCCGCTGATGACGTAGATCGGTGCCAGCGTGCCGCGCGCCAGATGCGCGCCCAGGGCCTCAGCCTTTAGCCGCATCGGCTCTGGCGCCAGCCAGGCGGCGCAGGATCTGCTGCACCAGATCGGACTGCATGTCGCGGTACAGCAGCGTCTCCTCGCTTTCCTTCGCAAGGACCTGCGCCTCGTTGAAGGCGATGTCGCGCGTGGCCGCCAGCTCGGTGAGCGGGATCAGCTCGCGTCCCTGCGCATCCAGCAGGCGGAAAGCCAGCCGCAGGCGCAGCGTGTATTCGCGCGCGCGTCCCTGCGCATTGACGGCCAGGATGTCGCGCTCGCGCCGCTCGCTGACGATCTCCAGGATCGCCTGCGCTTGGGCGCGCTCGGCGACCACCGCGGTCGAGGTGCCGGCGCGGATGTTGCGGGCAAGCTCGGCGCCCAGCGCGCTCTGCGTGCCGGTGCTGAGATAAATGGTCGCAAACGGCAGCTCGCGCGCGCCGCGCAGCTTGAAGCCGCAGCCGGCCAGCAGCAGGGCGAGCACGAGCGCGAGGAGAAGCGGCGCGGCGCGGCCACCAGGGGCGCGCCGGACAGCGATCGCGCGGCCGCGGCGGCGTGGCATGCGTGGGACGTTCAGACGACCACGTTGACCAGTTTGTTCGGCACCACGACCACGCGCTTGACCGGCTGGCCGGCGACGAACCGCTGCACGTTGGCATCGGCGATCGCGGCCGCCTCGATCGTGGCGCGGTCGGCGTTGGCCGGGACACGGATCGCGCCGCGCAGCTTGCCGTTGACCTGCACCACCAGCTCGATCTCGTCGCGCGCCAGCGCCTGCGCGTCGGCCTGCGGCCAGGGCGCATCGAGGAGTTCGCCGAATTCGCGCGCGTAGCCGAGCTCCGTCCACAGCACGTGCGCGATGTGCGGGGCGATCGGATACAGCGTGCGCAGCAGGATCGAGACGCTCTCGCGCAGGGCCGCCGCCGACGGCGCGTCCTCACCGAGCGCGGCGTCCTCCAGCGCGTTCAGCATCTTCATCGCCGCCGACACCACCGTGTTGAACTGCATACGCGCGTAATCGAAGTCGGCCTGCTTCAGCAGCGTGTGGATGTCGCGCCGCAGCGCGCGCGCCGCCGGCGGCAATGCGGCCGCCTCGAGCGGCCCGGCGGCGGCGATGCGCTCGCGCCGGGCATAGCAGAAGCTCCACAGCCGGCGCAGGAAGCGGTACACGCCCTCGGCGCCGGAGTCGGACCAGGCGGCGCTTTGATCCGGCGGCCCGGCGAACATCACGAAGGCGCGCGCGGTGTCCGCCCCGAAGCGGGCGATCACGTCCTTCGGCTCGACCACGTTGTTCTTGCTCTTGCTCATCTTCTCGATGCCGCCGAAGGTCACCGGCAGGCCGTCGGCCTTGGCGGTGGCGCCGAGCGGGCGGCCGCGTTCGTCGAACTGCACGTCCACTTCGCTCGGGTAAAACCAGCGCTTGCGGCCGCTGTCGTCCTCGCGGTACCAGCACTCCGCCAGCAGCATGCCCTGCGTGAACAGGCGCGTGAACGGTTCGTCGAAC
>JANWUU010000148.1 GCA_025057735.1 Burkholderiaceae bacterium | reverse complement strand
GCGCGCGCGATGGACGAAATCAAGCAGGCGGGCGTGTGGATCGTCGGCGCCGATGCGCAGGCGCCGCGCACCATCTACGAGGTTGAGCAGCGCGGCCCGATCGCCTGGGCGCTCGGCGCTGAGGGCAGCGGGCTACGCCGCCTGACGCGCGAGCGATGCGACTGGCTGGCCCGCATCCCGTTGTCGGGCCGCGTGGAGAGTCTGAACGTCTCGGTGGCCGCCGGCATCTGCCTTTTCGAGACCGTGCGGCAGCGGCGAGCGGCTTGAGCCGCAGCGCACGCTGACCGAAGATCGCGTCTCATGGATAGCCGATCGATTGCACAGGCCCGCGCCGTGCTCGCCGGTGCCCGCCGTCCGGTCGCGCTCACCGGTGCCGGGATGTCGGCCGAAAGTGGCGTGCCGACCTTCCGCGACGCGCTCACCGGCCTGTGGGCGAATTTCGATCCGGAGCGGCTGGCCTCGCCCGAGGGGTTCGCCGCCGATCCGCCGCTGGTCTGGCGCTGGTATGGCGAGCGGCGTCAGGGCGTGCTGCGCGCGCAGCCGAACGCCGGCCACCGGGCCCTGGTCCGCGCGGCCGCGCGATTCGACGCGTTTCCGATCGTCACCCAGAACGTCGACGGGCTGCACGCGCGCGCCGGCAGCCGCGACGTGCTGGAGCTGCACGGCAACATCCTGCGGACCAAGTGCTTCGGGGAGTGCGGTTTCCGCTGCGACGATCCGCAGGACCTGCCTGCCGGCGAGCCGCCCGCCTGCCCGCGCTGCGGCCAGTGGCTGCGCCCGGACGTCGTCTGGTTCGGCGAAATGCTCGATGCCGCCGTGCTCGGACGCGCCGAGCGGCTCGCGCAGGACTGCGACGCGATGCTGGTGGTGGGCACCTCGGGGGTCGTTTATCCGGCGGCGGCGCTGCCCGGCTGGGCGCGGCGCGCCGGCGCCAAGATCATCGTCGTCAATCCCCATCCGAGCGAGCTTGATCACCTGGCGCACGTCCTCGTCCGCGAGACCGCGGCGCGGGCGCTGCCCGTCTTGCTCGACGCGGCTTGAGCGCGACTGTTGCGGCGCGATAGAATCGCACGCTTTCCATCCTTGCCGCACCGGTCCGCAGACGCGGATGACGCACCGGGCGGCTTTACAGCCACAAGGAAGGAGTCTCGATGCGTCACTACGAAATCTGCTTCATCGTGCATCCGGACCAGAGCGAACAGGTCCCGGCGATGATCGAGCGCTACAAGAACATCGTGACCGGCCAGGGCGGGCGGGTGCATCGCGTGGAGGACTGGGGGCGGCGTCAGCTCGCCTACCCGATCCAGAAGCTCGTCAAGGCGCACTACGTGCTGATGAACATCGAGTGCGGCAAGGCCACGCTGCAGGAGCTGGAGCACGCGTTTCGCTACAACGACGCCGTCCTGCGGCACCTGACGATCGGCATGAAGAAGGCCGAGACGGGACCGTCGCCGATGATGAAGATCGTCGAGCGCGAGGAGGCGAAGAAAGCGGCCGCCGAGCAGGGCGCGTCCGGATAAGCGGCACCGTGAACCGGCTGGCGCTGCGGGCGCGGCTGGTGCGGCAGCTGCAGGCGCGCTACACGCCGGCCGGACTGCTGGTACAGGACTTCGGCTTCCACTTCAGCGGCACCGTGGTGGAGGCGATGAGCGAACGGACCCTGGACTTCGAGTTCGAGGCACGCGCGGTCGGTGCGGCGGCGGAGCGGCTGGCGGCGGTTCCGCTGGGCACGGCCCTGAGGCTGGCCGCGTTCCTGGCGCCGAGCAGCCGCGGCGCGCGGCGCCTGCGTATCCACATCACGGATTTCGAGATCGACGAGGAGTAGACAATGGCCACGGGCAAGAGCAAACCGAAGAGCAAGAGCCGGCGCGCGGACAAGGGCGGCGCGCTGTTCAAGCGCAAGAAGTTCTGCCGCTTCACCGCCGAAGGGGTGGAGCAAATCGACTACAAGGACATCGAAACGCTGCGCGACTTCATCACCGACACGGCGAAGATCATGCCGGCGCGTCTGACCGGCACGAAGGCGCACTACCAGCGCCAGCTCGACACGGCGATCAAGCGTGCGCGCTTCCTCGCGCTGCTGCCGTACACGGACAACCACTGACGGGCGCCGGAGGCATCGACCATGCAAGTGATCCTGCTCGAGAAGGTCGCCAATTTGGGCGGACTGGGCGAAGTCGTCAAGGTCCGCAACGGCTATGCCCGTAACTACCTGATCCCGCAGGGCAAGGCCAAGCGGGCGACGGAGGCGGCCATCCAGGAATTCGAAGCGCGCCGCGCCGAACTGGAGCGCGCGCAGGCCGAGAAACTGGCGGCCGCGCAGGCGGTGGGCGAGAAGTTGAACGGCATCACCGTGCAGATCACGGCCAAGGCGGGCGTGGACGGTCGGCTGTTCGGATCGGTCACCAACTTCGACATCGCCGAGGCGCTGACCAAACAGGGCTTCCAGGTGGCGAAAGGCATGATCCGCATGCCGCATGGGCCGCTGAAGAGCGTGGGCGACCACAAGGTCGCCGTGGCCCTGCATTCGGACGTCGTCTGCGAGATTACGGTCTCGGTGCTGGGCGAAACCGCGTAGGGCCAGCCGCCGCCGGCCCTCGGCCGGCGCGCATCACCGGGCGCGCGAGTAGCGCATGGACGCAGCCCAATTGCAGGCGGTGCGCACGCCGCCGCATTCGATCGAGGCCGAGCAGTCCGTCCTCGGCGGGTTGCTGCTGGACAACACCGCCTGGGACCGGATCGCCGACCTGGTTGCGGCCGGCGACTTCTACCGGCACGACCACCGGCTGATCTTCCAGGCCATCAGCCGGCTGCGCGAGGCCGACAAGCCGGCCGACGTGGTGACGGTGTTCGAGTCGCTGCAGTCCGCCGGCCGCGCCGAGGACGCCGGCGGGTTGCCCTACTTGACGGCGCTGGCGGCCAACACGCCTTCGGCCGCGAACATCCGGCGCTACGCGGAAATCGTGCGCGACCGCGCCATCCTGCGGCGGCTCGTCACCGTGGGCGACGAGATCGCCACCGCGGCGCTCAATCCCCAGGGCCGCGACACGAAAGCGATCCTCGACGAAGCCGAGAGCAAGATCTTCCAGATCGCCGAGGAGGGCGCGCGCGGCCGCCAGGGGTTCGTCGACATGGACCGCCTGCTCACCCAGGTGGTCGAGCGCATCCAGGAGCTGTTCGAACGCGCGCATCCATCCGACGTCACCGGCGTGCCCACCGGCTTCGTCGACCTGGACAGCAAGACCGCGGGGCTGCAGCCGGGCGATCTGATCGTCGTCGCCGGCCGGCCGAGCATGGGCAAGACGGCGTTCGCGCTGAACATCGGCGAGCACGTGGCGATCGACAACGGCCTGCCGGTGGCGGTGTTCTCGATGGAAATGGGCGCTTCGCAACTGGCGCTGCGCCTGCTGAGCTCGGTGGGGCGCATCGACCAGCAGCGTCTGCGCACCGGCCGGCTGCTGGACGAGGACTGGCCGAAACTGACGGCGGCGATCCAGAAGCTGCACGAGGCGCAGCTGTACATCGACGAGACGCCGGCGTTGAACGCGATCGACCTGCGCGCGCGGGCCCGGCGGCTGCACCGCACCTGCGGCAAACTGGGGCTGATCATCGTCGATTACCTGCAGCTGATGTCGGCGACCAGCGTGGGCGAAAACCGCGCCACCGAGATCTCCGAGATCTCGCGCTCGCTGAAGGCCCTGGCCAAGGAACTGCACGTACCGGTGGTGGCGCTGTCGCAGCTGAACCGCACGGTGGAGCAGCGCACCGACAAGCGGCCGGTGATGTCGGACCTGCGCGAATCGGGCGCGATCGAGCAGGACGCGGACGTCATCCTGTTCATCTACCGCGACGAGGTCTACAACCCGGATACGACCGAAAAAGGGGTGGCGGAGATCATCATCGGCAAACAGCGCAACGGGCCGATCGGGCGTGTCAACCTGCGCTTCGGCGGCGAGTACACCCGGTTCGACAATCTGGCGGCGGGGCATGAGCGCGCACCCTTCTGAGGCCCGCGCCGCGCGTCCGCTGCCGGAAGCGCGCGAGCGGCGTACGCTGGCGCGCAGGCTGCGCTGGAAGCTGTGGCCGCGCGATGCGCGTTTCTTCGTCCTGTTCGAGCGGCAGTCCGCACTGTGCGTGCAGGGGCTGGCGGCGCTCGCGGCGCTGCTGGCGGACGTGCGCGATCCGGACGGCCGGGTGCGCGACATCGAGGCGATCGAAAAGCGCGGCGACGCCGTGGTCGAGGACGTCCGGCTGCTGCTGTCGCGCTCGCGCTTCCCGCCCTTTGCGCGCGGTGCGGTCCACGAGCTGATCAACCGGCTGGACGACGTGCTGGA
>JANWUU010000126.1 GCA_025057735.1 Burkholderiaceae bacterium | reverse complement strand
GAGCGTCTCGCCCCAGCGGATCGGCCGCGCGTCGGCGTGCGCGAGCACGTAGGCGTGGCGCTCGCCGAACGTGTTGTTGACCTCGGCCACCACGGCGCGCAGGCTGCCGTCGGCGCGCTCGCACAGCCAGAAACTGACCGGATTGAACACGTAGCCGAGCTGCCGCGGCAGCGTGTGCAGCCAGATCTCGCCGTCGGCATCGTGAATGCCGGCGCGCGCCAGCGTGCTGTCGATCCAGCCGAGCATCGGGCCGCCGTCGCCGTGGTCGGCATCGCGCAGCACGAAGGGTGCGGCAGCGTTGTGCCGCAGCAGGCGCCACGGCCAACGGCCCCGCGCCAGTGACCGCAACGGCAGCCGCAGGAAGTAGGCCGGGTAGGAGAAACCATGCCGGCGCGGCGTCAACCGCGTGTGCCGCACGGTGCCCAGCGCGAGTGCGGCCTGCATCGCGACCTCAGGCGGCACGGCGCAACGCGTGCGCGCGTTGTGCGGCGAGCGCCGCTGCGACGGCCTGCCCCGAGCGCAGGCCGTCCTCGTGGAAGCCATAACCGGTCCAGGCACCGGCGAACCACACACCGTGACGACCTTGTATGGCGGGCAGACGGCGCTGGGCGTCGATGGCCGCCTGATCGAAAACCGGATGCTCGTACTCAATTTCCGCCAGCGTGCGCTGCGGCGCCGGGACGCGCGGCGGATTAAGGCTGACGAACAACGGCGTGGAGAACGGCAGCGGTTGCAGCCGGTTCAGCCAATAGGTGACCGACACCTGCGCTGTCGCCGCCCCGTCGCTCAGATAGTTCCAGGCCGACCACACACGGCGCGCGCGTGGCATCAATTCGGCGTCGGTGTGCAGCCACGCGCGGTTGGGCTGGTAACGCACGGCGGCCAGCAGCGCGCGCTGCTCGGCATCGGCGCCGTGCAGCAGCCGCAGCGCCTGGTCGCTGTGGCAGGCCAGCACGACGGCATCGAAGACCTCGGTGCCGCGCGCGCTCGTGACGCGCGGAGGCCGTGCCGCCCCGGCGGTTACGGCGCGCACCGGTTCGCCGCACCGCACGTCCGCCAGCTGCGCGGCGATACGCTCCACATATTGGCGGGCGCCGCCGGCCACGGTGTACCAAGGCGGCCGGCCGTTAATCTGCAGCAGGCCGTGGTTGTGGCAGAAGCGCAGGAAGGTCGCCACCGGATACTCAAGCATGGTCTGCGTCGGGCAGGACCAGATGGCGCCTGCCATCGGCAGCAGGTACCAGTCGCGCAACGGTGCGCCGAAACCCTGCGCGTCGAGCCACTGCCCGAGTGTGCCGCTCGGCGCGGCGCCACGCTCGAGCAGCGCACGCGCCGCGCGGTTGAACCGCAGCAGGTCGAGCAACATCCGCAGGAAGGGCGGCGACATCAGGTTGCGGCGCTGCGCGAAGACCGTCGGCAGATTGCTGCCGGCCCACTCCAGGCGCCGGCCCGCCAATGGCACGCTGACGGAGAACGACATCTCGCTGCGCGCTACTGGTACGCGCAGCTCCCGGAAAAGCTGCGTCAGTCGCGGGTACGTGCGTTCGTTGAAGACGAGGAAGCCGGTGTCGACGGGATATGTGCGCCCCTCCAGCGTCACGTCGACCGTGTGCGTGTGGCCGCCGAGACGCGGCTGCGCCTCATACAGCGTGACCGCTACGCCAGCCCGCGTCAGCGCGTACGCGCAGCCAAGGCCGGCAATGCCGCCGCCGATTACCGCAACGCGCACGGCGCCTCCTGCAGCAGGCGCTGCGCGCGAGCCCTGAATGCGCGCAGCCGGCGGCCGGACGAACGGACTAGGAGACCGCGGGCGCGCGCTTGTCGTGTTCGATGGCGGCGAAGGCCGAGTGGTTGTGGATCGACTCGAAGTTTTCCGAGGCGACCGTGTAGGCGAGGACACGATCGTCGCGGTTTAACGCCAGCGCGATGTCGCGCACGATGTCCTCGACGAACTTCGGGTTCTCGTACGCCCGCTCGGTGACGTACTTCTCGTCCGGGCGCTTCAGCAGCGACCAGATCTCGCTGGAGGCGGCGTCCTCGGCGAAGCGCACCTGCTGCTCCAGTGGCAGATCCTCGGCTAACTCCAGCGCGATCGTGATCGCCGCGCGCTGGTTGTGCGCGCCGTAGTCCGAGATCTTCTTGCTGCACGGGCACAGCGAGGTAACCGGTACCGACACCTGCTGCACAGTCTTGACCCGCGCGCCATGCTGCTCGCCGCGCAGCGTCACCTCGTAATCGAGCAGGCTGGCGACGCCGGAGACCGGTGCGCGTTTGGTGATGAAGAACGGAAAGCGGATTTCGATGGTGCCGGCCTCCGCCTCCAGCCGCGTCAGCATGGCTGCTAGCAGCTCGCGCAGCGAGGATACCGACAGCGGCCTGCGGTGCGCTGCCAGCACCTCGATGAAGCGCGACATATGTGTCCCTTTCTGGTGGGCCGGCAACGCCACGTACATGTCCGCTGTGGCCACGGTCGGCTGCGCTCCGCTGGCTGAGGCCACCAGCAGCGGGTGCCGCAGCCCCTTGATGCCGACACGCGTGATGGCCAGGTTGCGCCGGTCGGCTGCGCTTTGCACGTCGGGCAAGAACATCGTGTCTCGTGCGTTCATCGTTGTGCTCGTGTGGAAGGGTCGGGGCGAGTGATCGCGCCGGCCACCGGCGCGGCACGCACCACAGGATCTTGGCCGCAGTGTGCCGGAGCGGTTGCGTGACCGCAAACGACGCAGGATCGGGGCCGTCCATTTGTCCTAGTCAAATAGCCGATATATGCGCATAATGCCGGGCTAAATGCGGGAGTGTCAATATAATGTCCTAGACAAAATGAGGAATTGACGCTGACGCACAGGAGGCAATGAAAGTGATTGGAGGCTGGTCGATCGCAGCCGTGGAGCGCGACACGGGCCTGTCGAAAGACACGTTGCGGGTATGGGAACGCCGGTATGGCTTCCCGCGGCCGCACCGCGACGCGCTAGGCGAGCGCGTCTACTCGCTAGCCGAGGTCGGCAAGCTGCGGCTCATCAAGCGGCTGCTCGATCAGGGGTATCGGCCAGCTCGGATCGTGGCGCTGAGCGTCGACGAGCTGCGGCGGCTTGCACAGGCCGGTGGCCGAGACGGGGCGGCAGCGTCCTCTGAGGTGGGCCTGGACGAAGCTCTGCACCTGCTTCGATCGCATCGGATCGAGGGCCTGCGTGCCCACTTGACGCAAGCCCTGGCGCGGCTGGGCCTTGCGCGCTTTGTGCAGGAGGTGGTCGCGCCGCTGACAGCGCGGGTCGGCGACGCTTGGGCGCGAGGGGAGTGCGAGGTCTTCGAAGAGCACCTTTATACGGAATGCGTGCAGTCCGTGCTGCGCGCCGCAATCGCCGCCGTGGCCGTGCGCGGCATGCCGCCGCGGGTGCTGCTAACCACCGTGCCACAGGAGACGCACGGCCTGGGCCTGCTGATGGCCGAGGCGATGTTCGTTGTGGAGGGCTGCGAATGCATTCCGCTCGGCGTGGGCACGCCACTTCCGGACATCGTGGCCGCCGTCCGCGCGCAGGCGATCGACGTGGTGGGTCTTTCTTTTTCGGCTTGTCTGCCGGCGCGCGCTGTTGTGGACAGCCTGACGGAATTGCGCGCGCGGCTGCCGCGCGCCGTCGCGCTTTGGGTCGGGGGCTCCCATGCCGCGCTGCGGCGGCGCACGCTGCCCGCGGTGCAGGTGTTTCAGTCTCTGGCGGCCATTGCGCCGGCAGTGGCGGCCTGGCGCGCCGGGCAACGCTCTTATGGCACCGGCGATCGTTGACAATCCCGCCCGCACAGCAACGCTTGGAGACGGGCATGAGGCTGAAAGATCGGGTCGTGATCGTGACGGGTGCGGCGCAGGGGATCGGCGCCGCTTGCGCACGCGCCTTTGCGCAGGAGGGTGCGCAGATCATTGTCGCCGACATCGACGAGCGCGGCGCGCAGCTGGCGCAGCAGCTGGCGGCCGAGGGCGCCAACGCCCATTTCTGCCGCTGCGATGTCGGCGCGCGGCCCGACGCCGAGCGGCTCGCGGACTTTGCGCTGGCGCAGGGCGGCCGCATTGACGTGCTGGTCAACAACGCGGGCATCGTGCACGCGGCCGACTTCCTGGATTTGGCCGAGGAGGACTTCGACCGCGTGCTGCGCGTGAATCTAAAGGGCGCCTTTTTGTGCGGCCAGGCGGTGGCGCGGCGCATGGTGGCGCAGGCGCCGCGCGCCGGTGGGGCGCGCGGCGTGATCATCAAC
>JANWUU010000122.1 GCA_025057735.1 Burkholderiaceae bacterium | reverse complement strand
GGCTTCAAGCGCGCCAGCTCGCCGTGGCAGAACATGCAGGCGACGAACAGGCCGGCGAAATACGCGCCGACGGCCAGCTTCAACTCCAGCGAAGGAATCAGATACGCCAGCCACGGCACGCCGGGCAGCAGCAGCGCCACGAACAGCGGCCGCACGTACCAGCGCGGGTGGTCGAAGGCGAGGATGAAGGTGATCAGGTACAGCGACAGCGGGATCACCCACAGGAACGGGACGCTCGCGATGTTCTGCGTCACGTGGTTGGTCACCGCCAGCAGCATCACCGAACCCATCGCGGACAGCACCAGCCACAGCAGTTGTGTGGCCAGCGACGGCGGCGCGGCCGGTCGCCCTGTGCTGCGGGCGAGCGTGGCCTCGGCACCGTCGGCCGCCCGCAGCGACAGCCAGCCGGTGGCCGCGCACAGCGCGACGAAGGCGACGTACAGCGCCGACCAGCCCCAGCCCAGTTGCGGCAGCGTCAGCCACGGCTCGAACAGGACCGGAAAACCGAGCAGCGCCAGCAGCGAGGCGAAGTTCGACAGCGCGAACAGCCGGTACGGCACGACCGCATGGAAGCGACGCACGAACCACGCCTGCAGCAGCGGCGTGGTGGTCGACAACAAGAAGTACGGCAGGCCGATCGTCGCCACCAGCAGCAGCAGGATGCGCGCGATCGGCTCTTCGTCTCCGGCCGGCTTCCAGCTTTCCGCCGCCAGGATCGGCAGCGCGGCGATCGAGGCGGCGAGCAGCGCCAGATGCAGCCACGTCTGCCGCTTCAGACCGAGCCGCTGCGTGAGGTCCGCGTAGGCGTAGCCGGCCAGCAGCACGCTCTGGAAGAACACCAGGCAGGTGGTCCATACGGCGGCCGACCCGCCGAACCACGGCAGGATCTGCTTGGCGATGATCGGCTGCACCAGAAAGAGCAGGAAGGCCGACAGGAAGATCGTGCCGGCGTAGGGCAGGATCGCGGCGGCAGTGACGGGGGTCGCGGCAGGCACGGCGGCAACGGACATCTTGTTTTGGTGGGGCTGACGGTTGCGGTCGCAGCCGGTGCGCTGCGTTCCGGAAGGCTCGGATTATCGCCGAGGGCGGCGCCCGCGCCGGCCTGTCAGTGTCCGAGGATTTTCGACAGAAAATCGCGCGTGCGCTCGCTCTTCGGGTTGGCGAAGAACTCCGCCGGCGTGTTTTCCTCCACGATCTGGCCCTGGTCCATGAAGATCACGCGATCCGCCACCGCGCGGGCAAAGCCCATCTCGTGCGTGACCACCAGCATCGTGATGCCCTGCCCGGCGAGTTCCACCATCACGTCCAGCACCTCCTTGATCATCTCCGGGTCGAGCGCGGAGGTCGGCTCGTCAAACAGCATGATCTTGGGCCGCAGGCACAGCGCGCGCGCGATCGCCACCCGCTGCTGCTGCCCGCCCGATAATTGCAGCGGATACTTGTGCGCCTGCTCGGCGATGCGCACGCGCGCCAGTTGCTGCAGCGCCCGCTCCTCGGCCTCCTTTTTCGGCAGCTTCGCCACCCACATCGGGGCGAGCGTCAGGTTCTCCAGCACCGTCAGATGCGGGAATAAATTGAACTGCTGGAACACCATGCCGACTTCGCGCCGCACGCGCTCGACCGCGCGCACGTCGTCGGTCAGCTCGATGCCATCGACCACGATGCGGCCTTCTTGGTGCTCCTCCAGGCGGTTGATGCACCGGATCAGCGTGGACTTGCCGGAGCCCGACGGTCCGCAGATCACGATGCGCTCGCCGCGCCGCACCGTCAGGTCGATGTCGCGCAGCACGTGGAAGTGGTTGCCGTACCACTTGTTGACCTTCTCGAACACGATGATGGGATCGGCATCCATCGCGGGCATCCCTAGCGCCGCCGGCCGCGGTTCAGCTGCTTTTCGATCCACAGGCTGTAGCGCGACATCGCGAAGCAGAACACGAAGTAAATGAGCGTGATAAAAAGATAGCCCTCCAGCTTGAACGGCCGCCAGTCGGCGTCCGAGTTCAGCGCCAGCCCGAGCGCCCCGGTCAGCTCGTACAGCGACACGATGGTCACCAGCGACGTGTCCTTGAAGATGGCGATGAAGCTGTTCATGATGCCCGGCACCACCATGGCGAGCGCCTGCGGCAGCACGATCTTGCGCTGCGTCTGCCAGTAGGTGAGCCCCAGCGCCTGCGCCGCCTCGATCTGGCCGCGCGGGATCGCTTGCAGGCCGCCGCGCACCACCTCGGCCAGGTAGGCGGCCGAGAACAGCACGATGCCCACCAGTACGCGCAGCAGCACGTCCGGGGTCTTGCCCACCGGCAGGAACAGCGGAAAAAGAAAGCTCGCCATGAACAGCACCGAGATCAACGGCACGCCGCGCACCAGCTCGATGTAGACGATGCATAGCGTGCGGATGGCCGGCAGCTGCGAGCGGCGGCCCAGCGCGACCAGGATGGCCAGCGGATACGCCAGCACGATGCCGAAGGTCGCCAGCATGATGGTGAGCGGCAGCCCGCCCCACTGGTCCGTCGGCACCGGCGGCAGCCCGAACGCGCCGCCGCCCATCAGCACGAAGAAGGCCGGCACCACGAGCGCCCACAGGAGGGCGAGCCACGGTTTCCAGAACGCGCGGATGCAACTGGCCACTAGCAGCGCCACCAGCAGCGCGGTCGCTAGCAGCGGCCGCCACTGCTGCCCGTAGGGGTAGCGGCCGAAGACGATGAGGCGGAATTTCTCGATCACCACGCCCCAGCAGGCGCCGCTGCCGCGCGCCGCCTGGCAGGCGTTGGCGTCGGTGGCGAACACGGCCTGCGCGACGGCCCAGCCGAAAAAGGCGGGCAAGTAGTAGCCCGCAAGCGCCACCAAGATCAGCGTGGTCAGGGCGCTTTTGACATCCCCGAACAGGTTGGCGCGGATCCAAGGCAGCAACCCCTCGGTTTTGACCGGCGCCGGCCGCGGCGGAATCGGCTCGAACACCGCGCCCATGCTCAGCCTCTGCCCCGTGACCGCGCGGCGCGGACGCCGCACCCGCCGTGGCCGCCGCGTGCGCGTGCCGTGCCCATCGTCAGCGCTCCCGAATCGCCACGCGCTGGTTGTACCAGTTCATGAAGGCCGCAGTGGCCAGCGAGGTGGTCAGATACACGGCCATGATGATCGCGATGCACTCGACCGCCCGCCCGGTCTGGTTGATCGAGGTGTTGGCGATCGAGACCACGTCCGGGTAGCCGATGGCCACCGCGAGCGAGGAGTTCTTGGTCAGGTTCAGGTACTGGCTGGTCAGGGGCGGCACGATCACCCGCAACGCCTGCGGCAGGATCACCAGGCGCATCGACTGCGCCCGCGTCAGGCCCAGGCTCGCCGCCGCCTCCACCTGCCCGTGCGCCACCGAGCCGATGCCGGCGCGCACCACCTCGGCGATGAAGGCCGCCGTGTACAGCACCAGCCCGATGAGGACGCCGAGGAACTCCGGCGTGGCGGTGGCGCCGCCACTGACCAGGAAGCCGTCGATCTGCGGCACCGAAAACGCCGTCGGCGCACCGCCAAGTGTCCAGCCGAGTGCTGCGCCCGCCAGCGCGATCGCCACCGGCGCCAGTACCGTGCTGCGCGGGCGGCCGGTCGCTTCGAAACGGCGGATCGCGAAACCGCGGTACCCCCAGGCTGCCAGGGCGCCGGCCAGCAGCCCGAGGAGCGCGTACCCGTAGCCGGCTTCCCATACCGGTATCGGGAACTTGAAGCCGTTGTTGCTGAGATAGAACAGGCCGCCGAGCGAAATGGCTTCCGACAGCGGCGGCAGCACATCGGTGAGAATGAGGTACCACATCAGCAACTGCAGCAGCACCGGCACGTTGCGGAAGAACTCGACGTAGGCGTAACACAGGCCGCGTACGAGGGCGTTGCGCGAAAAGCGTCCGATGCCGATCAGGGTGCCGAGCACCGTGGCCAGCACGATGCCCAGCACCGCCACCCGCAGCGTGTTCAGTAGACCGACCAGAAAGGCCTTCCAGTACGGCTGCAGCGCGTCATAGGGGATCAGGCTTTCGCCGATGTCGAAGCCGGCAGGCGTGCGCAGGAAATCGAAGCCGCTTTGAATGCCGCGCACGCGCATGTTCTCCAGCGTGTTGGCGGCCAGATACCAGAGCGCCAGCGCCAGCAGCGCGACGGCCAGAAGCTGCAGCAGAAGGCCACGGACGGCCTGGCTGCGCCAGCTGAAGGCGCGGCGCCGGGTGGGCGGAGCGCGTCCAGGCAGGCCGTGCGGCATCGCGAACGACAGGGCGAGGCTCGGCGGCGGCGGGCAGAACCGCAGGCGTCACGGCAGGCGGCGCGGCGCCGCGCGCCGCGCCGCCCCGCGCCGGGCGCAGCTAGCGCACCGGCGGCGCGTACATCAGCCCGCCCTTGTTCCAGAGGTTGTTCAGTCCGCGCGGCAGCGCAAGCGGGGTCTTCGGCCCGACGTTGCGCTCGAAGATCTCCCCGTAGTTGCCGACCGTCTTCAGCACGCGCACCATCCAGTCGCGCTCCAGCCCCAGCAGCTTGCCCATGTCCTCGCTCTTGCCGAGCAGGCGCTGCACGACCGGGTCC
>JANWUU010000091.1 GCA_025057735.1 Burkholderiaceae bacterium | reverse complement strand
ACCGCGGTGTCGTAGATCCACGGGTGACGGCGCTTGACCGAGCGCTCCTTGCCCGGTTTCAGATGCAGCGTGCCAGCCACCCTCACCGCGGTGCCTGGCCGCGCCGCTTGGCGCGCGGATGCGCGGCATCGTAGGCGCGCGCCAGATGCTGCCAGTCGAGCCGCGTGTAGATCTGCGTGGCCGCGATGCTGGCGTGCCCGAGCAGCTCCTGCACCGCGCGCAGGTCGCCGCTCGATTGCAGCACGTGCGAGGCCATCGAGTGGCGCAGCATGTGCGGATGCACCGCGACCGGCAGGCCGAGCCGTTGCGCCAGCCGCGTCACGCGCGCCTGCACGCTGCGCGCCGAGATGCGGCGGCCGCGCGCCGACAGAAACAGCGCGCGGGCATCGCCGGCGGCGCCGGCCAGACGCGGCCGCGCGGCCAGATAGGCGCGCAGCGCCTGCACCGCCGGCGCCCCGATCGGCACCGTGCGCTGCTTGACGCCTTTGCCGGTGACCGTGCACTCGGCGGCGGCCAGATCGATCCAGCTCTTCGAGCGCGGCAGCCGGCCCTCGGCGGGGAAGAACCGCCAGTCCAGCGAGACGAGTTCGGACAGCCGCAGTCCGCTGGAATACAGCAGCTCCACGATCGCGCGGTCGCGCAGCGCGAGCGGTCCTGCGCCGCCGTCGAATGCGGCCAGCCGCACTGCCTCGTCCGGGGCCAGCGCCTTCGGCAGCCGCACCGGCCGGCGCGGCGCGCGCACGCCGGTCACCGGATTGGCGGGGCAGCCGCCGCGAGCGACCCACCAGCGATAGAAGCTGCGCCAGGCCGACAGCACGCGCGCGATCGAGGCCGGTGCGAGCCCCTGGCCGTGCAGGCGAGCCGCGTACCGGCGCACGTGGGCGGCTGCGACGTCCGCCAGCGCCACGCCCTCGGCGGCGCTCAGCGTCGCGAGCAGCGACAGATCGCGCGCGTAGGCGGCGCGCGTGTGGGGCGAGGCGCGGCGCAGCGTGGATAACTGGTGCAGGAAGTCGGCGACCGGCGGCGGCAGCGCGACCTCGCGGCGCGGCGCGCGCATCTCACTGGGCGCGCAGGCGGGCGAGCGCCGCGCTCGCCAGCTCGGCGATGCGCTGCAGGAAGGCCGTGCCCATCGTGATCTGGAAGCGGTCCTTGTCGGGCGAGCCCAGCACCAGCATGCCGAAGGTCTCCCGCTGCGCGCCGACGCGCAACGGCAACATCGCCAGGCTCTTGATCGCGGCCGGATCGTCACTCATCCAGGCGGCGACGTCGAAGCCGACGTTGGAGCCGCAGAACGGCGCGCTCATGCTGTCGGCCAGCCGCACCACGTCGGCCGCCACCGGCTGCGTCCACGGCAGCCCGGAAAACTGCGGGCGTACCGACCACAGCCGCAACGCGCCGTGCGGCACCGAGAAAGCGGCCTGCAGCTCGGCGAGCAGCGTGGCGGGCAGCGCCGCCTCGTCGCCCTGGGCCAGCAGTGCGCGCGTCCAGCGCGTCAGCTTCTCGAAGATGGCATCGTTTTCCTGGCCATGGCGGATCAGCTCCGCGAGTTTCGCTTCCAGCCCTTTGATGCGCTCGCGCAGCGCGAGCGCCTGCCGTTCCAGCAGCGAGATCGCCTGCCCGTTGTGCGGGTGCGGCACGGTCAGCCGGTCGAGCAACTGCGGGTGGGCGGCGAAAAAATCCGGGTGCGCTTCCAGG
>JANWUU010000412.1 GCA_025057735.1 Burkholderiaceae bacterium | reverse complement strand
GTTGAAGAACTCCGGGTTCTGGCTGAAGGCCGCGGCATAGATCGCCGCCGCCTTGGCGTCGCCCTCGCCCTTGATGCGCTGCGCCTCGCGATACGCCTCCGCCAGCAGCACCTCGCGCTGGCGGTCGGCGTCGGCGCGGATCTTCTCGCCCTCGGCCGCGCCGATCGAGCGCTGTTCGGTGGCGACCCGCTGCCGCTCCGAGGCCATGCGGCGGAAGACGTCGGTGTTGATCTCCGGCACGAAATCGACCCGCTTCAGGCGCACGTCGACGATCTCCACGCCGACGTCCTTGACCCGTTCCTGCACCGCCACGCGGATCTCCTCCATGGCGCGGTCGCGCTCGCGCGACGTGATGTCGTTGACGGTGCGGCGGTTCACCGCCTGGTTCAGCGCGTCGCGCACCAGCGAGGAAATGCGCTCCTGCGCGGCGCGCTCGCTGCCGGTGAAGCTGACCCAATACCGGCGTGGATCGGCGATGCGCCACTTGACGAACGAATCGATCAGCAGGTTTTTCTTCTCCGACGTCTGCACGCGGTCCTGCTGCGGTGTGTCGATCGTCAGGATGCGCTTCTCCAGATAGACGACGTTCTGGAACGGCGGCGGCAGCTTGAAATTCAGCCCCGGTTCGGTGATGACCTCGCGCAACTGCCCGAACGCGAACACCAGCCCGTATTGCCGCTGGTCGACGATGAAAGCGCAGGCACGGAAGATGACCGCCGCGACCACGAGCGCGATCAGCGTGCCGAAGATGCGGTTCATGTTCATCGGCGCACCTTATCGCGAATCGCGTTCGCGGCTGCGCGCCGGGTCGCGACCCCGCAGGTCCGCGGGCGGCGCGTCGTTCTGCGCCGGCGGCGGCACCACGCGCGGCGCCGGCGGCGTACCCTCGGCCGGCGGCGGCTGCAGCAGCTTCTCCAGCGGCAGATACAGGAGATTGCTGTTGGCGCGCGTGTCGATCAGCACCTTGGTGGTACTGGCGAAGATCTGCTGCATCGTCTCCAGGTACAGGCGGTCCCGGGTTACCGCCGGCGCCCGGTTGTACTCCACCAGCAGTTGCCGGAAACGCGCCGCGTCGCCCTGGGCCGTTTCGATCACGCGCGTGCGATAGCCCTCCGCCTCCTGGATCAGACGGGCGGCCGTGCCGCGCGCCTTCGGCACGACGTCGTTGGCGTAGGCCTGCCCTTCGTTGATCAGCCGTTCGCGGTCCTGACCGGCCTTCACCGCGTCGTCGAACGCCGCCTGCACTTGCTCGGGCGGTTGCGCGTTCTGGATCGCCACCTCCTGCACGACGATGCCGGTGCCGTAGCGGTCCAGCATCTCCTGCATGCGTTTGCGGGTGGCATCGGCGATCTGCTGGCGCGCCTCGAACAGCACCGCATCCATCAACCGGCGGCCGATTTCCTCGCGCATCGCCGACTCGGCCACCTGCACCACGGTTTCGCTGGCGTTGTTGCCCGCGAAGCGGTGGTTGAAGACGAAGTCGCGCGCGCCGGTGGCATCCTCGCGGATCCGGTACTGGACGGTGAAGTGCACGTCGACGATGTTCTCGTCGTCGGTCAGCATCAGCGCCTCTTTCAGGCGATCGGCGCGGCCGCGCGCGCCGACTTCCACCGTTCGCACGGACAGCACATCGACGATCTCGTGCGATTGGATCGGCCACGGCAGCCGCCAGCGGAAGCCCGGCGGCGTCGACTCGCTGTACTTCCCGAAGGTCGTCACCACCGCGGTTTGTCCTTCCTGCACGATGTAAAAGCCGCTGCCGAGCCAGATAAGCAGCGCAGCCGCCAGCACGGCCAGCACGCCGAAGCCGGCGCCTTTCGCATCGGGCCGCATGCCGCCGCCGGTGCTGCGCCCACCGCCGCCGCGGCCGAAGAGAGCGTTGAGGCGTCGGTTGAAGTCGCGCCAGAGCTCATCGAGGTCGGGCGGACCTTCGCGCCCGCCAGGACGCTGCGGCCCACGCGGTTCGCCATCGCGGCCATTGCCGGAGGCGCCGCCGCGGCCCCACTGCGGATCGTTCAGCGACATCGCGATCTTCGTTGGATGGTCAAACCGCCGGGCGATGAGCTGCGCGCGGGCTCAGGCGGCCAGATCGGCTCGGATCACCGCGTCCGCGGTCGCCTCGGTGGGGCGCGCCGCCATCAGTCGCTCGACGATCGCCGCGCGCAGATCCTGCAGACCGAGACCGGTCGCAGCACTCACGAAAACCGCGCGGATCGTACCATAGGGGTCACGCTCGACGGCCGGTGCGCGCTGCAGCCGATCGATCTTGTTGAAGACGAGCAGTTGCGGCACGTCGTCGGCACCGATCTCGGCGAGCACGCGTTGCACGGCCTCGATCTGGGCATCGCGCGTCGGTGCCGCCGCATCGACGACGTGCAGCAGCAGATCGGCCTCGATCGACTCCTCCAGCGTCGACTTGAAGGCCGCCACCAGTTGATGCGGCAGGCCGCGGATGAAGCCGACGGTGTCCGACAGCACCACCTCGCCGGCGCCCTCCAGATGGCAGCGCCGTACGGTCGTGTCGAGGGTCGCGAACAGCTGGTCGGCGGCCAGAACCTGCGCGCGCGTCAGCGCGTTGAACAGCGTCGACTTGCCGGCGTTGGTGTAGCCGACCAGCGAGACCGTGAACACCTCGCGCCGCGCGCGCGCGCGCCGTTGCGTACGCCGTTGCCGGTGCAGCGTCTTCAGGCGCTCGCGGAGCAGCTTCACGCGCTGCGCGATCTGGCGGCGGTCCAGTTCAATCTGCTTCTCGCCCGGACCGCCGGTCTTGCCCAGGCCGCCGCGCTGACGCTCCAGGTGGGTCCAGCCACGCACCAGCCGTGTCGAGAGATGCTCGAGGCGGGCGAGCTCCACCTGCAGTTTGCCCTCGCGGCTCTGCGCGCGCTGCCCGAAGATGGTCAGGATCAGCGAGGTACGGTCCAGCACCGCGAGCTTCAGCTCGCGCTCCAGGTTGCGCTGCTGTGCCGGCGACAGGGCAACGTCGAAGACGACGGTGTCGGCGCCGCCGGCGGCGGCCGCCGCCCGGATCTCTTCCACCTTGCCGCGGCCGATGAAGTAGGCCGGGTCGGGACGCGGGCGCCGCGCCAAGATGCGCCCAACCACTGCCGCGCCGGCGGAGGCGGTCAACTGGGCCAGTTCGTCCAGCGAGTCGGCGGCCGCTGTGGGATGGGCGTCGGGCAGCGCGACACCGACGACCAGCGCGCGTGCCGGTGCGTTGGCACGCCGTCCTTCCGCAATGGCCTCGTTCAGCTCGACTGCTCCAGATTGAGGTTGACCGACCGCGCCGGCACCACGGTGGAGATCGCGTGCTTGTAGACCATCTGCGTCACCGTGTTGCGCAGGAGGACCACGTACTGGTCGAACGACTCGATATGCCCCTGCAGCTTGATGCCGTTGACCAGGTAGATCGACACCGGGATGTGCTCTTTGCGGAGAGCATTCAGAAACGGGTCTTGTAGCAATTGCCCTTTGTTGCTCATGGTCGCTCCGATCGGTTCGGCGCCGGGTCGCCGCGCGGCGGCCCGGCCGGGGCGCGCTACCCGCACCGTTAGATGCGACCGCACGCTCGAAATTCAATGTATCGGAAATCCCCTGCCGCCGCCACCGCGCATCGTCACCAACCCCGGTCACTCCCGCGGCGCGTACGGATTGACCCCAGTGCGAAGCTCGATGCGCAACGGGGTGCCACGCAGGTCGAACGTCTCGCGGAACCACCCCTCCAGGTAACGCCGGTAGGCGTCGGGCACGTTCTGCAGGGCGTTGCCGTGGATCACGATGACCGGGGGGTTGTGCCCGCCCTGATGGGCGTAGCGCAGCTTGGGCCGCGTGCGCCCGCTGCGCGGCGGTGGCTGCCGCTGCACGGCCGCCGCCAGCGCCCGCGTCAGCCGGGGCGTGGACAGCTTGGCGAAGGCCGCGCGGTGGGCGGCCTGCACCGAACGCATCAACGCGGCCAGTCCCGTTCCTGCACGCGCCGACACGAAGTGCCGCGGCGCCCAGTCCAGAAAGTGCAGCCGCCGTGGCAGCTCACGCTTGATACGCTCGCGCTGCTCGGCCGGCAGGCCATCCCACTTGTTGACCGCGATCACGAGCGCGCGGCCGGCCTCGAGGATGAAACCGGCGATGTGCGCGTCCTGTTCGGTGATCTGGTCCGCGCCGTCGAGCAGCAGCAGCGCCACGTGGCAGCGTTCGATCGCCTGCAGCGTCTTGACCACCGAGAATTTCTCGACCGTCTCGAAGACCCGGCCGCGCCGCCGCAGTCCGGCGGTGTCAATCAGCGTGTAGCGGCCGCCGCCATAGTCGAACTCGATTTCGATCGCATCGCGTGTCGTCCCAGGCTCATCGAACGCGATCTGGCGCGGCTCGCCCAGCAGCGCATTGACCAGCGTGGACTTGCCGACGTTGGGTCGGCCGACGACCGCCACGCGGATACGATCGCCGGCGGCCACGGCAGGCTCCTCCACCGGCGCCGGAAAGTCGCCCAGCACGACCTGCATCAGCGCGGCGACACCGTCGCCATGCGCGGCCGAGATCGGGTGCGGCTCGCCCAGCCCCAGTTCATGGAACTCGGCACACGCATGCGGCGGCAGGCCCTCGGCCTTGTTGACGGCCAGCACCACCCGCCGCCCGCTGGACCGCAGCCGCTCGGCGATGCGACGGTCCTGCGCGGTGAGCCCGGTGCGCGCATCGAGCACGAACAGCACCACGTCGCTTTCGGCGATGGCCTGCTCGGCCTGCTCGGCCATCGCGCGGACGATCCCGGCATCGGCCGCGGGTTCGAAGCCGCCGGTGTCGATCACCAGATACGGCACCGGGCCGATCCGGCCGCTACCGTAATGACGGTCACGCGTCAGGCCGGGGAAATCCGCCACCAGCGCCGCGCGGCTGCGCGTCAGGCGATTGAACAGGGTCGACTTGCCGACGTTGGGCCGTCCGACCAGCGCGACCACGGGCTTCATGCGTCGCCCCGCCGCGGCATTCAGCGGTCCAGCTTCAGCAACGCGACCGTTCCGCCCTGGGTCTGCACGATCAGGCCATCGGCCCAGCGCTGCGGGCGGGCCACGATGGCGCCGTCGCCCACCTCGACGCGCGCCAGCAGCGCACCGTCGTCGTCGCGCAGGAAGTGCACATAGCCCTCGAAGTCGCCGACCGCCACCGCCTGCGGCAGCGCGAGCGGCGCGCTGAGCGCGCGGTTCTGCATCTGCTCGTTGCGCCAGGCACTGGCACCGCCCTCGCGCCCGTAGGCGTAGACGTGCGATCGCGCGTCCACCGCGTAGACCCGCGCGGCGGCGAGGCCCGGCCCCGTCACCGCAGAGATCTCGCGCGCCCAGCGCAGATTGCCGGTGCCGGCGTCGGCGCAGACCAGCCGCCCCTGGAAGGAGGCCGCACAGACGTCGCGGCCGTCGAGAGCGGGCTGGCCGACGACGTCGGCCAGGCGTTCCACCTCGGTGGTGCCCTTCGGCTCCGAAACCGTCAGCTCCCACCGCGGCGCGCCGTTGCTCAGGGCGAGCGCCACCAGTTTGCCGCCGGGAAAGCCCACCAGCACGCTGTCGCCGGCGAATGCCATTTCGGTAGGCACCCGCAGGGCAAGCGGCGGCGTCTGTCGCTGGTATACCCACCGCCGCTTGCCCGATTCGGCCTCGAAGGCGGCGACGCGGTGATCGGTGGACCGCACGATCACCAGCCCGCGGCCCACGAGCGGCGGCGCAGTGACGTCGCTGGAGACGCGCGCGCGCCACAGCTCCTTGCCGTCCGGCGCCAGCACCACGACGTCTCCCCGCGGCGAGGCCACGGCCAGTCGCAGGCCATCGCTGCCGACCCCGGCGGCGATGTCGATGTCGAGCGATACGCGCCAGACCTCGCGGCCCGTCTCCGGCGCGATGCGGGCGATGGCACCGCCGCCGGCGGCCGCGTAGACCGCGTTCTCCAGCACCGCAGGCTGCAGTGCGGCGCCGCGCGCGCTTCCTACGTCCACGCGCCAGAGGATGCGCGTGGGGCGCGGCGACCTGATCTCCACCAGCTCGGCCGGCTTCGTCAGCGCCGGATCGCGCGACGAGCAGGCCACCAGCGTCAACGGCAGCACGGCCAGCGCGACCGCGCGCGCCCAATCGTTCTTCATGACGCGTTCCCCTTACGAGGCCGCCGGCAGCGCGTCCAGCTTGAACTGGATGTAAGCGCGCAGCGGGTGATCCTCGCGCGCCTCACGCAGCGCCTGCTCGTAGGCCGCGCGCGCCTCCGCGACCTTGCCCTGCGCGGCCAGGATGTCCCCGCGCCGGTCGGCAAACTGCACCCCGTGCGACGGCGGCACCTCGCCGGCGAGCGCCGCCAGCGCCTCCTCGTACTGCTTAGCGTCGAGCAGCACGCCGGCCAAGCGCACCCGCGCAGTCGCCGCCAGCTCCGGCCGGCCGGACTTGTCGATCACCCAGCGCAGCTGCGCCGCGGCCGCCGTCAGATCGCCGGCATCGTGATACAGCCGCGCCGCCTGCAGCGCCGCCAAGGCGGCGTACACGGTGCGGCCGTGCTTTTCCAGCAGGGTGCCCGCCACCTCGCGCGCCTTGGCCGCATCCTTGCCCTCCAGGGCGCGCAGCAGCTGCTCGTAGAGCACGCCGGCGGCCGTCGCCTCGCGCCGCTCGTACCAGCGCCACCCGTTGTAGGCGGCCACCGCGAGCAGCACCAGGGTGACGACGGTCAGCACGAAATTGCCGTATTTCTCCCACCACGCCTTCAGGGTGGCGATCTGTTCCTGTTCCTGCAGGTCGTAAGCCATCGTTGCGTTCAGACTTCCTCGTTGCCGTACGTCAGCGCGTCGATCAGCGCCTCAGCGACCTTGTCCTGCGGCACCGTGCTCTGCTGCGCGAACGGCGCCTCGG
>JANWUU010000289.1 GCA_025057735.1 Burkholderiaceae bacterium | reverse complement strand
GCGCCGGCTGCCGGGCACGCAGCCCCTGGAGCGCCGCACGCATCGTCGTGCCGGTGGCGATGCCATCGTCGACCACAATGGCGGTCCGGCCCACCACCGGCAGCGGGGCGCGGTCGCCGAGATAGACACGGCGACGCCGTTCGATCTCGGCAAGCTCATGCTTCGCCTGCTGCTCGATGTAGGCGCGCGACACGCCGGCGCCGGCACGGATCGGCTCGTCGACCACCAGCACCGGGTGGTCGCCATCCATCACCGCCGCCACCGCCAGTTCCGGCTGATACGGCACGCCGATCTTGCGCACCAGCAGCAAATCGAGCGGTGCGGCCAGCGCCTGCGCGATCGGCAGCGCCACCGCCACGCCGCCGCGCGGCAGCGCCAGCACGATGGGATCCGGCACCTGCAGGGCGGCAAGGCGGGTTGCCAGCGCGCGGCCCGCGCCGGCGCGATCCTCAAACGGCAGACGGATGTCGGCGGCCATGTTGTCCCCCTTGGACGCAACATAACAGCGGTGCGCCGGCCACTGTAGTGGTGCAGCGCCATGAGGCGGCTTGACGGCCGTCAAGGCGGGAGTTTCGGTCTTTCGTCTTCTCTTCAATGCGCGCTGCCGTGAAGACGCCGATGGCTTCGCCTGCTGCTGCCGTGCCGACGCGGGCAGAACGGGCCGACTTTTTATTCCGCGCACGCCTGCGGCCGCGCCGCCGCCGAGGCCCACGAAACCCAACGGCTCGTGCACTGGCCGCCGCCCGCTACGCGGCAAGGTCACTGCCGCCAAGTGCGGCGCCTTAAGGATCCGATCTGTGGCTCAGTGCACGCTGTCATGCGCTGGCAGCGAACCCCGCTGGTCGGCGTCCAGTTTGAGAGCGCGCAAACGCAAGGCATTTTCGAGGGCGGCTGGGTTGTGCGCCTCTAGCGTGATCAGCGCGTCGCTGCCGCCCCATTCCGTGACTACGCTAGCCCACGCAACGACAGCGGCTCAGCCAGCCGCCTGCGCTGGTCCTTGCGCGCATCAGCTCATTTCGGCAGCGCGGGCGGTGACGTAGCGTGCGCCATCGTTACGCAAACGCCGCCGGCTTCTTCATTAGCAACCGCCGCCGCTGTGCGACGGCTCGGCACGCAGGCTCAGCAGGACAGGGCAGTCTTGCCCCAGCAGATCAAGATCGGGCGTCGATGCCCGCCGTGCTCGCTCCTGCTGCGCGGCAAGCGCAAGCTCTCGCGATGGCGGCACCGAAGGTTTGCGGCGCCGTCAGCGCGAATAGTAACAGCCCGCTGCGACGAAGCAGGATGCCGGCGGTGGCCGTCAGCCGCCGTCAACCAGCCTGCATTAGCTCTTGCGGGAAGTCTTAGCGATAAACGGTGTTGGCGCGCTCTGCACCTTGTCGCTGCCGCATTTTGGGCAGGTATGTACGGCAGCGTGCTCGGCCATGCGTTCGACGCGTTCGAAGAGTTCACCGCACTTCTCGCAGCGGTACTGGTAGGTCGGCATCCGTTCCCCCCCTTGCTTAGTGTCCCCGAATGCACGCGCCGGGCGGATGCCCGGCGCGCTTGCTTTGGACGCGCGCGGCGGGCGCTGAGTTCGCGTTAGCGGCCGCCACCGAGCACACGATCGATTTGCCGCCGCAGCCGCGCCGCTTCCTCAGCGTCGCCAGCCCGTTGCGCCAGCGCCGCCTGTACGCCCAGCCAGGCCGCCAGCGGCCGGCGCCAGCCCTCACGGGAGGCCGCCTGCACCGCCAGCGGCACCGCCTCGGGTGGCAGCCGCTCGCTGCGCAGCAGCACGCCAGCGGCGATCAGGCGCGCCAGCGGATCCTCGATCGCAGCAAGTGCCGCTGTCGGCGCCGCACCACGCGCCACCGCCTGCTGCGCCGGCGGCAGCAGCGGCACATGCTGCGGGCCGGCGCGGCCCTCCAGATACGCCGCGTACGCCTGCTCCGCCGGCGGTGCGTCCTCGCGCAACGCGTCGTAGCCCGTGCAGGGGTCGAAGACTAGGCTGGCGACTTGCGCCGCGCAGCGCGCCAGCTCGACCCGCGCCAGCAGGTCGGCGCGCCCGCTGCGCGTGACCTCGCGGCGCGCGCGCGCGAATTGCGCCTCCGCGGCCCGCGTCTCACCGCGCAGGTAGGCGGCCAGCGCCGCCTGCAGCGCCTCGTGGGCGTTGACCTGCCAGTCCGGCGGCGGGGCGGCGGCACAGCTGGCAAGCAGGGCCACGGCCAGCGCATGCCGCACGACGGGCGTGACTTTCATCGCAGCCGGATCTCCCTGTCGGGGGCAAACGGCAGCAGGCGGTCAATGCGCTCGATCAGCTGCTGCGCGCGGCGCAGACTGGCCTCGACCTCGCCCCGCAATATATCCAGATCGTCGGTTGCCACGCGCGCGTTGCGCGCCACCGCCTGTGCTTCGGCAAGCAGCGCATCGGCACCCGCCAGCGTGGTGCGCGCCGCCGCCAGCGCCTCGGCCAGACGCGCTACCGCCTCGCGCCCTTGCGGCACCACGCCCTGCGCACCGAACAGCTGGGCATCGGCGTTGCGCACCAGGCGATCCGCGTCGGCGAGCAGCGCGTTGGCACGCTGCAATGCCTCCACGAGCTTGCGCGCATCCGCCTCGTTGCCGAGCAGCGCGCCGAGCACGCCGCGCGGACCCTGCATTTTTTCGGTCACCGCTTGCACGTTGGCGAGGCTTGTTGCCAGCGGCGCCTGCGGCGCCACCAGGGCCGACAGCCGTTGTAGCAGCTCGCGCGCGTCAGCCACCAGGCGCGGAATTTCCGCCGTGGCATCCCCGACCAATACCCGACGCACCGCGCCGTCGGGCAGCGGCGGATCGTCCAGCACCCCGGAGTAGGCCTTCAAGCTGGTACCACCGAGCAGGTTGCGCGTCAGTACGAACACGCTGGAGGTGCGCAGCCAGTGCGCATCGCGGCGCGGCACGTCGATGACGATGTGCGCCGCGCCCTCAGCAGCCAGCTCGATACGCCGCACGCGGCCGATGGGAAAGCCAGAGAACGTCAGATCCATGCCGACGCGCACACCGTCGGCGTCATCTACCACCAGCACCAGCCGCTGCGTCTCCTCGAACGCACCGCGCGCGTACAGCACATACAACGCGATGCCCACCACCAGCAGCGCCAGCGCCAGCAGCAGCAGCGCGGCCTTGCGCTCGACGGCGCGCGCCTCCGGCCGGTCTCGCCTTTCGTCCATGTGTCTTTCAGGAGTAGTTGCCGATCAGCGATGCCGCCTCGATCGCCAGCAGCGCCAGGAACAACCGTACCAGCGCCAACTGCTCCACACTGGCGCGCCGCCGCCCGCGCCGCTGCGCCAGCACGGTGGCGAGCGGCAGCAGCGCCACGGCCAGGCCGAAGAACAGCGTCTTGGCGGCGAAGATCAACGACACCGCCGGCGCGAACACCTGCCCGAACGTGCGCGT
>JANWUU010000344.1 GCA_025057735.1 Burkholderiaceae bacterium | reverse complement strand
GCCTTTCGCTTCCACGCCCCCGTAGATGACGGCCGAGGCGCCCGGATTGCGCAGCGCGGTGTCCACCGGCAGGCCCAGCACGGCGCGCGCATGCAGCTCGAACTCGTTCTGGAACTGCGTGGCCATCGTCACCATGCCCGTATCGTGTGGCCGCGGACTGACCTCCGAAAACCACACCTGCTCGCCGGCAACGAACAACTCCACGCCGAACAGCCCCACACCGCCCAGTGCATCGGTGACCCGGCGCGCGATGTCGCGCGCACGGTCGAGCGCACGCGGCGGCATCGGGTGCGGCTGCCAGCTTTCCACGTAATCGCCAGCCACCTGCACGTGCCCGATCGGCTCGCAGAAATGGCTCTGGATGCTGCCGTCGGCCGCGCGCGCGCGCACCGTGAGCTGCGTGATCTCGTAGTCGAAGCGCACGAAGCCTTCGACGATCACCCGCTGCGTACCGACGCGCCCGCCGGTGGCCGCATAGTGCCACGCGCGCTCCAGGTCTTCCGGTGCGTCGACTTTGGACTGCCCCTTGCCGGACGACGACATGACCGGCTTGACCACGCACGGATAGCCGACGGCGGCAGCCGCCTCGCGCAGTTCCGCGAGCGAGCTGGCAAAGCGGTAGGGGGAGGTCGGCAGGCCGAGTTCCTCCGCCGCCAGACGCCGGATTCCCTCCCGGTTCATGGTCAGCAAGGTCGCCCGGGCGGTCGGGACCACCTGCACGATGCCGCGCCGCTCAAGCTCGACCAGGGTTTCCGTCGCAATCGCCTCGATCTCCGGGATCACCAGATCCGGGCGTTCCCGCTCGATCAGCGCGGCCAAAGCCGCGCCATCGGTCATCGGCAGCGCATGCCAGCGGTGCGCGACCTGGTGCGCCGGCGCATGCGGGTATCGGTCGACGGCGACGACCTCGACGCCCAAGCGCTGCAAGGCGATCACGACTTCCTTGCCGAGTTCGCCGGACCCGAGCAGCATCACTCGGGTGGCATTAGGCGTCAGGGGGGTGCCGAGCGGACTTAACATCGCACTTTAATTGACATAATGCAAATTATGCGTCGTTGCTTCCTAGGGCCACCCGTGTTTCCTTTTTTAAGCAACATTCTGAACGACGGATTCCAACGCTTTGAACAATCGCGTTGAATTTTCTGCCGACAGTTCACCAACCCGCGCTCGGGACAGTCCGCGGGCGCGGGCGACAGCATCCGCGACCCAGGGCACGTTCGCCGGCTCGTTGGTCTTGCCCCGCAAGGGTTCCGGCGCCAGGTACGGCGCGTCGGTCTCGATCAGCAGTCGGTCCGCGGGCACGTAGGCGGCCACCCCGCGCAGGTCATCGGCGTTCCTGAACGACACGATGCCCGAGAACGAAATGTAGAAGCCAAGGTCGAGCGCGGCCCGGGCGACCTCGAGCGTCTCCGTGAAGCAATGCATCACGCCGCCGGCCTCGGCTGCCCCTTCTTGCCGCAGGATCTCCAGGGTGTCCCGGGCCGCGGCGCGTGTGTGCACGATGAGCGGCAGACCGGCGCGGCGCGCGGCCTGGATGTGGACGCGGAACCGCTGCCGCTGCCACTGGAGCGGCTCGGACAGGCGGTAGTAATCCAGGCCGGTTTCGCCGATCGCCACGACCCGGGGGCGCTGCGCCAGCCGCACCAGGGTGTCGACGTCGGGCTCGGCCGGTCCCTGGTGATCGGGATGCACGCCGACGGAGCACCACACGTCCGGTTCCCGTAACGCCAGCGCATGCACGCGCTCGAATTCCTCGAGATGGGTGCAAACGTTGACCGCAGCAACCACGCCGGCCGCGCGCATGCGCGCCAGCACCCCGCCGCTGTCGGCCGCCAGCGGCGGCAAACTCAGGTGACAGTGCGAGTCGACGTACACGGAGGCGACTGGCGGGTTCGGCGCCGCGCGCCGCGCCCGCGTTCAGAGGGTGTGAGTCGGGCGCGAGGATTTCAGCGCCGTGCCGAGGATGTCCTCGATGCGTTTGCGGGCCGCAATGCCGGTCTCGTCGCCCGGGAAGTGAACCCCGATGCCAGGCTGCCGCGCCCCGCCACCCGGCGGACTGATCCAGACCACCTTGCCTGCGACCGGAATCTTCGCCGGGTCGTCCATCAACGTCAGGATCAGGTAGACCTCGTCGCCGAGCTGGTACTGCCGGTTGGTCGGCACGAAGATGCCGCCGTTTTTCAGGTACGGCATGTAGGCGGCATACAGCGCCGCCTTTTCCTTGATCGCCAGCGACAGCACCGCCGGCCGCGAAGAGCCGGGGGCCAGCGCGGCCGGTCCAGCGGCTGCCGCCGTGGGATTCGGGGTATTGCTCGCCAGGCGCGTGTTGGGCGATACGTCGTTCATCGTCTGCGTCCCATCGAGGCCGCCTCAGGCGGCGGTGCCTTGACTCATGGCGCGTGACCTGCGCGCGTACTCCAGCAGCAGCGCTTCAACGGTCAGCCGGGCGTTCAGTGGGTGCTCCGCGGTGGCGCGCGCCCGCAACAAGACGTCGATCCAGGCAAGCAGATCCGCGGTCGACCACTGACCCGCCAGGCGGGCGAGGGCGTTGCCCTCCCGGGGATGATATCGGACCGCGCCGCCGGCCCGAAGCGCCAATAAATCCCAGGCCCAACGGAGAAACAGATCGATCGCCTCGGCCACCACCAGCGTGCGGGGCAGCCGCGCGCCCACGGCCCATGGATCTAACCGGGCGCCGGCAGCCAGCGCCGTGCGCAGCATCTGCCGCACCTCGGTGGACAGGCCAAGCTGCGGGAGCGCAGGCAACGGCGCACCGCCCGCTTCCGCCAGGGCGGTGTCGGCGTCGTGCACGCCGTGCGCCTGAAGCCAGGGCAAGGCGAGCGCTCGCGGCGGCAGCCCGATGCGGACGAGCACGCACCGGGACACGATCGTCGGCAGCACGTCGTCCAGCCGGTCGCTCGTCAGGATGAATTGCGTGCGCGGCGGCGGCTCTTCCAGCATCTTCAGCAGCGCGTTGGCCGCATCCGCGGTCATGCTCTCGGCCGGTGTTAAAACCACCACCCGGTGGCCGCCGCGATGCGTCGTCAAGTCGAGCAGATCCCCGAGCGCGCGCACGTCGTCGACGCCGATCTCCCCGCTCAGGCGCCCACTGCCCTCTTCCGCCGGGCGCTCGGGCATCCCCTCCTCTGCGTCCTCGTCGATGCTTTCGGGGCGCAACCAGGCCAGCCGATCCGGCACGACGACGCGCAGGTCGGGGTGATTGCGGCTGTCGGTCAAGCGGCAGCCGGTGCAGCGCCCGCAAGCGCGCCCATCTTCTGCCGGCATCTCGCAGAGGATCGCGGCGGCGAGGTCCAGTGCCAGCCCTTTTTTGCCGATGCCGGCTGGGCCGTGCAGCAGGATCGCATGGGCGTGGCGCGCCCGCAGCGCCTGCAGCTCGGGCCAGCGCGCGGCGTGCCAAGGCAGGTTGCGCAGCCGCTCTACCGGGAAATCCATGCGCGTACGGCCTCGAGCACCTGCCGGCGCACGGCCTCCATGTCCGCGCCGGCGTCGA
>JANWUU010000314.1 GCA_025057735.1 Burkholderiaceae bacterium | reverse complement strand
CACGCTGTGCATCCAGGCCTGTCCGGTCGATGCCATCGTCGGCGCCGCGCGGCGCATGCACACCGTGCTGCCGGATCACTGCACCGGCTGCGATCTGTGCTTGCCGCCTTGTCCGATGGACTGCATCGCGATGGTCGACGTGCAGCCGCCGCGCCGCTGGACCTCCGACGATGCGCGCCGCGCGCGCGAGCGGTATCTGGCGCGCCAGCGGCGACTGGCCGCCGCGCAGAGCCCCCGCGCCGCGCGCAGCGAGGCCCCGTCGCTGTCGCCCGCGCAGCGGCAAACACTGGTCGCCGCCGCCATGCAGCGCGCCCGCGCTCGGCGGCTGCGCAGCGACGCATGAATGCGGCCAAACGGCGCGCGATTTTCGAGCGGCTGCGCGCAGCGAACCCCCATCCCACCACCGAGCTCGAATACCGCACGCCGTTCGAGCTGCTGGTGGCGGTGGTGCTGTCGGCCCAGGCGACGGACCGCAGCGTCAACGCCGCCACACGCCAGCTGTTCGCGGTGGCGAACACGCCGGAGCGCATCGCCGCCCTCGGGGCCGACGGGCTGATGCCTTACATCCGCACGATCGGCCTGTACCGCACCAAGGCGAAGAACGTGGTTGCACTCAGCCGCCTGCTGCTGGAACGCCATGGCGGCCAGGTGCCGCGCGACCGGCAGGCGCTGGAAGCTTTGCCCGGCGTGGGCCGCAAGACCGCCAACGTCATCCTGAACACGGCTTTCGGCGAACCGACGATCGCCGTCGATACGCACATCTTCCGTGTGGCCAACCGCACAGGACTCGCCCCGGGCAAGAACGTCGCCGAGGTCGAGCGCAAGCTGCTGAAATTCGTGCCCGAGGAGTTTCGCAAAGACGCGCATCACTGGCTGATCCTGCACGGCCGCTACGTGTGCAAGGCGCGCCGGCCCGAATGCTGGCGCTGCCCCATCGCCGACCTGTGCGAATACCGCCGCAAGACGCCCGCCCCTCCTGCCTGAGCCCATGTTCAACCCGTCCCGCGACGACGTACGCCGTTTCTTTTGCGCGGTCTGGCGCAAGCACCGCGCCGGCGAGCTGCTACAGCCGATCGAGGCGGCAGCACTGGAATGGATCGAGCGGCACCCGGAGTATCACGCGCTGCTGGAGGATGAAGCGGCGGCGCTGGCGGCGGAATTCCCGCCCGAAGAGGGCCGCGCGAATCCGTTCCTGCATCTGTCCATGCATCTGGCGCTGTCAGAGCAGGCGGCCATTGATCAGCCGCCCGGCATCCGCGCTGCCCTGCAGCGCCTGCGCGACCGCTGCGGCGACGAGCACGCCGCCGCGCACGAGGCCATGGAATGCCTGGGCCGCATCGTGTGGGAGGCCCAGCGCGCGTTGCTGCCGCCGGATCCAGCGGCAATCAACGCCGCCTACCTGGATTGCCTTGCGCGGCGCGCGACGCGCCGCTGACGTCACTTGTTGTGAGTCAGCGGTCCCGGCAGCGCGCCGTAGTAGGCGGCGAGCGCCTGGATGTCGCTCTTTGAGAGCGGCTTCGCGAGGCCACCCATGATCGGGTTCTTGCGCGCGCCGGTCTTGTAGTCCGTCAGCGCCTTGGCCAGGTAGTCCGGATACTGGCCGGCCAGGATCGGGTAACTCGGGTCCACCGGCGACTTGCCATCCTTGCCATGGCAGGCGGCGCA
>JANWUU010000245.1 GCA_025057735.1 Burkholderiaceae bacterium | reverse complement strand
AGCTGGCGCAGGAGACGGCGCTCGTGCTCTCGCTGGTGGCGGCGTTGCGCGCGCCCGCGGATCCCGAGCGCGCGTTCGACGCCGGGCTGCTGCGGCTGCCGGGCGTGCAGGCGCCGCGCGTGCCGCCGGAGCGGATCGCCTTCGAGGCCGTCGGCGCGGCGCTGCGTCGTTTAAACGCGCTGGCGCCACTGGCCAAGCCGATTCTGATCAAGGCCTTGGCCGCCGCCGCTTTCCTCGACGGACAGACGAACTGGAAGGCCGCCAGCGCCCTGCGCACGATCTGCGCCGCACTGGACTGCCCGCTGCCGCCGCAGTTGGCCGCCGGTGCGGCGTCGCCCGATCAGTACGGCGCCGGCCAGCCGAAGGCGGCGCAGATGGCCTCGTAACGGGCGCGCAGCTCGTCCTCGTCGCGCGCGCCCAGGTTCAGCGTCGCGAAGCGGTGGCTGCCGAGCCATTTGAACTCGCGCCGCAGCGCCGCGCCCCGCTTGTGATATTGCAGCAGCAGCGCATCCGGATGCCGGCGCGCCAGCCAGGCGCGCGCCGCCGGCGCGGCCGGCGGCGGCGGTGGCATGCCATCGAACGTGCGCCAGACGAAACTGGCCGCCACGCCCGCGGTGGGCGCGGCGCGCGGCAGATGCGCCGGATCGCGGCCACAGGCCAGTTCGACCAGCATGTCGAACACGCGCAGGCCGTCGACTTTCTCGTACAGATCGGCCAGTTGCGAGGCCAGGCGCGGGTTGATCTCGATCAGCGTCAGCGCATCGCGCGTCTCGTCGTAGAAGAACTCGGCATTGAAGAAGCCATGCGTGAAGCCCAGCGCCGGCAGCACGCGCGCCAGGATCGACGCGGCGCGCGCGCGCACCGCTGCCGGCAGCCGCGACGGGTACTGGAAGCGCAGGAAGGCATCGGTGCCCGGGTACATGATCTCGTCCACACAGCCGAGCACGCGCACCTGCCCGTGGTACGCATAGCCGTCCAAGTTGAACTGCGCGCCGGATAGCACCGGCTCGGCGAGCAGCCAGTGGGCATCGACCGCATAACGCCGGGGCTCGCCGACCAAGGCACGGAAGGCATCGTTGAACGGCCTGACCAGCCGCTTGATCAGCAGCCGCTCCAGCGGCGAGAACGACAGGTGGCGCGCCAGCGCCGCGCGCGAATCGATGCGGCGCGCCAGCACCGAGAACGTCGCTTTCACGGGCTTGACGTAAAACGGCAGCGGCAGGCCGAGGGCGCCCTGCGGGTCGAGCGTGTGCGGAAAGGGCCAGTGCGGCACGTTCGCCTCGGGCGCGATCTGCTGCAGCCGCTGGCGGAAATACGCCTTGTGCTGGCAGGCGAGCACCGCCCGCGGGTCCGTATGGGGCAGGCCAAGCCGCTGCCCGAGCAGCGCGGCGGCGAGCGCGCCGAACTGCTCGTTGGCGGTCACGACGCCATCGATGCCGGCGTTCCCGTAGCGCCGCGCCAGCCGCTCGACAAAGCGGAAGATGTCGAATGCCAGCAGGCGCGCGTTGGACGGGAACGCGAACAAATCGAACCCTTCGTAGTGCGGCCGCAGCGTGCCGCGTGCGGCGCGCGCTGCCCAGGCGGCGCGGGCAAAGCCGAGCGCGAACAGCGCGAGCACGCGCGGCGCCGCGTCGGCGGTGACTGGCGCGGCGCGGGCGGGCGGTCGCGGCTGTGTCAGAAATCCCATGCAACCCGCATGCAAGCGGCCGCGCAGCCGCCGCCGCCTGCGGCGGCGCGCGTGCCTTACGGCGCGCGGCGCGCCAGTTTGCGTCGGCGCCAGCGCTCGGCGGCGAGACCGGCAGCCAGCGGCAGCGCTGCCCACAGCAGCGCGAAGGCGAGCGAGATCACAGGCGGCTGCGCGCGCGGCCGGTCGAAAAGGTAGAACAGCGCCGCCAGCAGCACCGTGAGCGCGATCACCCACGGCAGGCCGCCGCGGCGGGCGAGCAGCCACGGGTAAAGGAAGACGCCGCAGCCGATCAGCAGCGCGACCGTCAACACCCCCGCCAGCTGCAGTCCAATGTCCATATCAGACGATGCCTGCGGCGTGCGCCTGTTGGTCGGCGTGGTACGAGGAGCGCACCAGCGGCCCGCAGGCGGCGTGCGTGAACCCTAGCGCCTGCGCCTCGCGTGCATAGCCTTCGAACGTCTCCGGCGGCACGTAGCGCTGCACCGGCAGATGATGGGCGCTCGGCGCCAGGTACTGGCCGATTGTGAGCATGTCCACGCCGTGCGCGCGCAAGTCGCGCATCGTCTGCAGGATCTCCTCGTCGGTTTCCCCCAGACCCACCATCAGGCCGCTTTTGGTCGGTACCCCCGGCACGCGACGCTTGAACTCCGCCAGCAGCCGCAGCGAATGCGCGTAATCCGAGCCTGGCCGCGCCTGCCGGTACAGGCGCGGCACCGTTTCCAGGTTGTGATTCATCACGTCCGGCGGCGCCGTCGTGAGGATCTCGAGCGCGCGCTCCAGGCGGCCGCGGAAATCCGGCACCAGCACCTCGATACGCGTCTGCGGCGCGGCGGCGCGCACGGCGCGGATGCAGTCGACGAAATGCTGCGCGCCGCCGTCCTTCAGATCGTCGCGGTCCACCGAGGTGATCACCACATACGACAGTTGCAGCGCCGCGATCGTGCGCGCCAAGTTGTGCGGCTCCTCGGGGTCGAGCGCATCAGGCCGTCCGTGGGCGACGTCGCAGAACGTGCAGCGGCGCGTGCAGCGATCGCCCATGATCATGAAGGTGGCGGTGCCTTTGCCGAAGCATTCGCCGATGTTCGGGCAACTGGCCTCCTCGCACACGGTGTGCAGGCGGTGTTCGCGCAGGATGCGCTTGATCTCGTAGAAGCGCGTCGAGGGCGATCCGGCGCGCACGCGAATCCACGCCGGCTTGCGCGCCGGCGCCGCCGCCACCACCGGCAGCGGAAATTTGCGCAGCACGACGCCCGTTTTGGCCTCGCCCTTTTTTTTCGCCGCCGCGGCGGCTGTCGGTCGGTCGTTCATCTCGCGGTGAAGTGGGCCGAGAGCCGCGCCGCCAGCCGTTGCGCGGCCTCCTGCCAGCCGATATGCACGCCCAGTGTAGCCAAGTCCGTGGTGGCCAGCCCCGCGTAGCCGCACGGGTCGATGCGCGCAAAGGGCGCCAGGTCCATCGCCACGTTCAGCGCGACACCGTGATAGCAGCAGCCGCGCGTGACCTTGATGCCGACGGCGGCGATCTTGGCGAGGCCCCGCCACGGCCCGTCCGCCGCCGGGCTGCCCGCGCCGGGCACGGCGACGTACACGCCCGGTGCGCCCGGCACGCGGCGGCCCTCGATGCCGCAGGTCGCCAGCGTCTGCAGCACGGCCTGCTCGAGGCGGTAGACGAGTTCCTTGACGTAGATGCCGAGCCGGCGCAGATCGAGCAGCGTGTACGCCACCACCTGCCCGGGGCCGTGGTAGGTGACCTGGCCGCCGCGGTCGGTGGCCACCACCGGGATGGCGCCGGGGTCGTGCAGATGCGCGCGCCGGCCCGCCTGGCCGAGCGTGAACACCGGCGGGTGTTCGACGAACCAGATCTCATCGGCGGTGGCGCCATCGCGACGCGCGGTGAAATCGCGCATCGCCTGCCAGACGGGCAGATAGTCGGCGCGGCCCAGCTCGCGCACGCGCGGGGCCTTCACAGCACGACGGCCACCAGCGGATGGCTGGACAGCGCGCGATACAGCGCGTCGAGCTGCTCGCGCGAGGTGGCGCGCACGGTGGCGGTCAGCGACAGGTAATTGCCGTGCCGCGAGGCCCGCAGCGCCACGGTGGCGGCATCGAAATCGGGCGCGTGCGCGCGCACGACCTCGACGATGGTCTGCGCGAAATCGTCGGTGCGCCGGCCCATGATCTTGATCGGGAAATCGACCGGAAAGGTCAGCGGCGAGCCCGCGCGGTCGGTGCGCATCAGAGCGCCTCGATCGCCCGGTCGTAGGCGGCGCGCAGCCGGCGGTAAATGGGCCCGGGCCGACCGTCGCCGACGGGCCGTCCGTCCAGTTGCACGATCGGCAGGATCTCGCGCGTGGCCGCCGTCAGCAGCAGCTCGTCAGCATCCTCCACCGCCGCGCGCGCGAGCGGCTGCTCGGCGAAGGCAATGCCCTCTTGCGCGCACAACTCCTGCAGCAGCCCGTAGCGGATGCCTTCCAGGATGCGCTGGTCGCGCGGGGGACCGTGCACGGCGCCCGCTTTCACGACCCAGATGTTGCTCGCCGAGCCCTCGGTTAGCCAGCCGTCGCGGAACTGAACGACTTCATGGGCATCGTTTTCGACCGCATACTGACGGGCGAGTACGGCCGCCAGCAGCGATACCGACTTGATGTCGCAGCGCAGCCAGCGCTCGTCGGCGCGCGTGACCGCGCGCAAGCCGCCCTCGCGCAGCTCCGGGCCCGGCCGCACGAAGGGGGTGGTCATCGCGAACACCGTCGGCGGCACGCCGGTCGGAAAGGCGAAGTCGCGCCGCGCGACCCCGCGCGTGACCTGCAGGTATACGTACTGGTCCTCGGCGCCGCCGCGCTCGATCAGCCGCGCCAGCAGCGCCTGCCAGCCGGTGCGGTTGAACGGATTGACGATGCGCACCTCCCGCAGGCTGCGCTCCAATCGCGCCAGATGCTGCTCGAGGCGGAACGGCTTGCGCCGGTAAACCGGCACCACCTCGTAGACGCCATCGCCGAAGATGAACCCGCGGTCCAGCGGCGAGATGCGCGCCTGCGACAGCGGCAGCCACTTGCCGTTGAGGTAACAGATCGGATCGTCCATGGAAATCGCGCCGCTCATCGGCGTGCATGCTACCGGCTTGCCGGAGCCGGCCTCAGCGGCGCCGCAGCGCGCGCAGGAACTCCTGAGCCTGCGCCGCCCCGAGGATGCCGGCCACCAGGCGCTCGGCTTCCTGCAGGCGCTGGCGCAGCTCCTCGGGCGTACGGCACTGCTCGATGCGCACCGCCATCACCTCGGCGTCCGGACCGAGGCGATCCGACAGCTCGCGCACCGTCCGCCGCTTGATCGCCTCCAGCGAGGCCGCTAGGCGCTCCTCGGCCATGTCGTCGCCGCCGGCGTCGGCCGGCGGCGGCTCGGCGGGTGCCGGCGTGGGCGCGCTGGCGCCGACCCGCTGCACGAAACCCTGCGACTCCAGCGTCTCGATGATCTGCGCGATTTCCCCCGGCCTGGCCAGCGCGGCCAGATCGGCCACGCTGCGCCGGCCGTCGATCATGATCAGCACGCGCCGCGCCGACAGCGACAGCGCGCCGCTGCGCGCCGCGACCTCGGCCACGCCTTTCGGCGTCTTCGCGTAGACGCTGCGCTCGTCGATCATCGCGTGGCGGTCCGGCGCGTTGCTGTGCCCGAGTGCGCTATCGGCTCTTGGTCATCGCGCTTGAAATGGGCGGCCTTTTAGTCGCTTCCCGCGACAGCGTCAAACGCGCTGCACAAGTGCGCGTGCAGCAAACGCTTCAGCGTCGACAGTCGACGATGGAAGAAGTGATCGGCGCCCGGTAGGACAACCACCGGCAACGCCTGGGGGCGGGCCCAGTTCAGCACGTCGGCAAGCGGAATCGTCTCGTCCCACTCGCCGTGGATCACCAAGGTTTGCTCTACCGGCACCGCTGGCAGCGGCCACTTGCCGGCGGCCGCGCCCACCAGCACGAGCAGCTTCGGCGCGCGGGCGGCGGCGGTCAGCCGCTGGCACGCCTGTGCCGCGACGAAGCTGCCGAAGGAAAAGCCCGCGAGCGCCAGCGGCAGCCCGGCTGCGATCGTGCCCTCGCTCCACTGCGCCGCAGTGTCGATCAAGTGCACGAAATCGTCGGTCTCGCCGGCGCCGTGATCGTGCGTGCCGGCGCTCGCGCCGACGCCGCGGAAATTCGGCCGCACGGCGATCAGCCCGGCGGCGGCGAAAGCGCGCGCCAGCGTGGCGACCACCTTGTTGTCCAGCGTGCCGCCGTAGAGCGGGTGCGGATGACCGATGAAGGCGGCGCCGCGCGCCGTTCCGAGCGGCAGGTCGAGCGCCACCTCGATCGGCCCGACCAATCCCGGTGCCGTGCGCCGCTGCTGCATCGGCCGGCCGCTCAGATCTTCAGCCGCTCGACGACGCGACCGTGGCGCAGATGCGAGTCGATGATCTCGTCGATGTCCTCGCGATCGACGTAGGTGTACCAGGTGGCGTCCGGGTAGACCACGACGCAGGGTCCCCGCTCGCAGCGATCCAGGCAGCCGGCCTTGTTGATGCGCACCTTGCCGGGGCCGGCCAGCCCGAGCTCCTTGACGCGCTGCTTGGCGTACGCCTGGATGTCCGCGGCGCGATGGTGGGCGCAGCAGGGGCGGCCGTCGTCGCGCTCGTTCAGGCAAAAGAAAACGTGGAATTTGTAGTGGCTCATGCCTCATTGTAGGCACGCGCGGTGTTGCGCCGCGCGAATTCCCGCGCCGCCAGCCACGCAGCGGCGGCAAACGGCCAGGCGCTCGCCAGCCACTGCGTGGCGGCGTTGAAATGCGCCAGCCGCCCGCTGCGCCACTGCGCGAGCCAGGCCGTGAAATACGGGTTCTGCGGGATCACCGCCACCGCCGCCAGCAGCGTCAGGCAGGCGAGCAATCCCAAGCGCGCCACCGCACGCGGAGGACCCCAGGCCGCCACCGACAGGGCGAGCGAACCCAGCGCGAGCCCGCCTACCGCACCCGGCGTCAGCCAGGCGAGCGCATGCTCCGGCCCGAAGCGCACGCCGTAGGCGAGCGTCTTGGCGCCGAGGGCGGCGGCGACGAGCGTCGCCAGTAGCGCCAGCCGCGGCGCGCGCGCCGTCAGCGTCGAGGCGGCCATCAGCCCGGCGGCGAGCAGGCCGGCGGTGGTGACCAGCGCCTCGGCCAGGATGAATTCGGTCGAGCTCCAGGCCATGCGCGGCGGCAGCCAAGCGAGCCACTCGCGGGCGGCCTCCAACAGCGCGCCGTCGCCCGCGCCCAAGCCGAACAGCATCGGCGACGGATGCATCTGCGCAAGCGGCCACAGCGCCAGCAGCACGAGCGCCACGCTGGCATCGCGCGTAAACCAGGCGGCGCGCAGCTGCTGCAGTCGCCCGCGGTCGATCAGGCTCTCGGCGCGCCAGGCGCCCAGCAGCGCGCCGAAGGCGGTACCGCCCACGTTGGCCAACCAGTCCACGTTGGAAGCGATGCGCCGCGGCAGATAGGTCTGCAGCGCCTCGATGGCACCCGACAGCAGCGCCCCAGCCGCCAGCGCGAACGCGATGGCCAACCCGCCGCGCAGGCGCGGATGCAGCGCGAGCACGAGCAGCGCGCCGAACGGCAGGTAGCCGAGCACGTTGACGGCGATGTCGAAGCGCGTCACGTACTGTGGCCACGGCGCGAACAGGAAGGCGAACGGACCGACGCCGAGGTCGCGCCAACCGCTCCAGGGCGCGAGGCTCGCATAGACGATCAGCAGGGCGTACGCGACGCAAGCCAGGCGCGCCAGCGGCGAGCCGCCGCGCCGCGCGCCGCGCGCAACGACTTTGTCGGCGGGCATGCCCTGCCGATTGTCGGCCGGCGGCGACGGCGGTGGCAAGCGCGTGACGGGGCGGTGCTACAGTGCGCCGCGTCGTCCGCATCGCCGCTCGTCGTCGTGCGTTCCCTCCGCGAGTCCGCCCACGCCTGCGCCCCCGATGCGCCGCCGCTGGACGCCGACGCGATCGCGGTGGCCGCCGGCGCTGGCCTCGAGGTCGAGGCCGTCGTCGAAACCGAATCGACCAACACCGATCTGCTGGTACGCGCGCGCCGCCAGGCGCCGGCGCGGCCGGTGTTGCGCGTCGCGCTGGCGCAGACGGCCGGGCGCGGCCGGCGGGGGCGCGCCTGGCATGCCGCACCCGGTGGCGCGCTGCTGTTTTCGCTCGCTCGCTCGCTGGACGGTCCCTACGCGCGCGAGCCGTCGGCCACGCTTGCCTGCGGCGTGGCGGCGGCGGAGACGCTGGAGGCGCTGGCGCCGGTGCGGCTGAAATGGCCGAACGATCTGGTCATCGGCGGGCGCAAGCTCGGTGGAGTGCTGTGCGAGGTGGCGTTCGATCCGGCCGGCAACCGGACGCTGGTGGTCGGCATCGGCATCAATCTGTGGCTGGACGCCGCCACGCAGGCGGCGATCGACCAGCCGGCGGCGGCGCTGTCGGAGTTCGCCGCGGCGCGGACCCTGCTGGCGGCGCGCGAGCGGCTCATCGGCGACGTCGCGCGCGCGGTGCTGGGCGCGCTCGCGGAGTTCGAGGCGCACGGCTTCGCGCCGCTGCGCGGACGCTACCTCGGCCGCCTGGCGCTGCTGGACCGCGACGTCGAGCTGTCCGGCGCCGAGGGTCTGATCGCCGCCGGCACCGTGGTCGATATCGACGCCGCGGGGCGGCTGATGGTGCGCACCGCCACCGGCACGCGGGCGTACGCCAACGGCGACATCACGCTGCGCGTGCGGTAGTCGGCGATGTCCTGGCTGCTGCTCGATGTCGGCAACACGGCGATCAAGTGGGCGCACAGCGACGCCCACGGCAGTCGTTTTATCGACACCGGGCTGGCGCTGCGCGCCGCGGCCGGCCCGCTGGCGCAGCGGCTGGCCGAGGCGTGGCGTGTACTGCGGACGACGCGCGCCTTCGGCGTCAGCGTGGCGGACGCGGCGACGATGCAGGCCGTGGAGGAGGCGGCGCGCGCCGCCGCTGGCATCGGCGTCAAGTGGCTCGGCGCGCAGCCGCACTTCGCCGGCCGCGGCCCCGGCTACGGCCTGGCGCTGATCAACGCCTACCGGCAGCCCGCGCAGCTCGGGCCGGACCGCTGGCATGCACTGATCGCCGCCTGCGCCAAGTTTCCGGGCGAATCGCTGGTGGTGGCCAGCGGCGGTACCGCCACCACAGTGGACTGCGTGCGCGCCGAGCCGGGCGCGGCAGCGGTCTTCGTGGGCGGCGTAATCGCGCCCGGCTTCGACCTGATGCAGGAGAGTCTGGCGCGCGGCACCGCGCGCCTGCCCGATACGCGCACCGTGGTCGACGGCCGCATCGCGGCGCACCCGGACAACACCGAGGACGCCATCGTGACCGGGGTTTTCCAGGCGCAGGCGGGGCTCATCGAGCGCGTGGTGGGCGAGTTCGCGGCCGAGCTCGCCGGCGAGCGCCGGCCGCCGCCGCGCCTGCTGCTGGCCGGCGGGCGTGCGCGCGCGCTGCAGGCCGCGCTCGGCGACCGGCTGCGGCAGGCCGGTCACGTGAGCGGCATCTCGATCGAGGACAATCTCGTGCTGCGCGGCGTGGCGCTGCGCGCCCATGCCGAGGTCGAGGCGGACCTCGCAACGGCCGCGGACCGACGATGAAGCTCGTCTTCCTGCTGCTCGTGCTGGCCAACTTGCTGCTGTTCGCTTGGCAGCAGGGCGCTTTCGGCCGCCTGCCGGACGGTGGCCGCGAGCCGGAGCGCGTGGCCCGCCAGATCGAACCGGAGCGGGTGCGCGTGCTGCTGCCCGACGAGCTGACGGCGTTGCGCGAGAAGGCGCGCGAGGCGGCAAGCCTGCCGTCGGCGGCAGCACGCGAGCTCGCCGCCGCTGGCTGCGTGGAGCTCGGCGACTTCACGCAGGAGAATGCGCCGCGCGTGCGGCAGCGGCTGGACGCCCTTGGGTTGTCCGACCGGGTGACGGTGCGCACGGTGGAGGCGCCCGGCTGGTACATGGTGTATGTGCCGCCGTTTAAGAGCCGTGCCGAGGTGGAACGCGCCGCCGCCGACCTCCGCAGGCTCGGCGTCAAGGACCTGCTGGTGATCGGCGAGGAGTCGCCGCTGCGCTTCGGCATCGCGCTCGGTTCGTTCCGCGACCCGGAGCTTGCCAAACGTCATGCCAGCGAGCTTGCCCAGCGTGGCGTCAAGGGCGTGCGCGTGGCCGACAAGCCCTCGACGGTGGCGATGGCGCGCTTTGTAATCCGCCCCGCGGACCCCGCGCTGGCGGAGACGCTGCGCACGCTCGCGCAGGACCTGAATGCGACCCGCCTCCAGGCGTGCGCTGCTTAGGCGGCTGGCCGCCGGCCAACCCGCGCGCGGGTTCGGATGGGGCGCGGCCCTGGCGCTCGGCGCTGCGGCGCTCTTCCTCCTCCTACACGTCCTCCGGCAGCCGGCGCCGCCGCCCGCCGGCGCGCCTGCGCGCGTGACTCCGCGCGCCCCGATCGGCGATCCGGCGCTCGCGCTGCCGTTCGGTCTGGCGGCGAACGAGCTGCCCACCGGCGCGGGCAATGGCGCGCCGGCCGTCGGGCCGGACGCCGATCTGCGCGCGGCGTACGCCGCTGCGCGCGACCGCCTCAGCCTGTACCGGCAACTGCGGGCGCGTCCCGAGCCGGATGCGCGCTATCTTGCGTGGCGCGTGGCGCGCGAGTGCACCTCGCTCCTATACGCCGGCGACGTGGCGGCGGGCGGCGGCGGCGGCGCGCGGGCGCGGCAATTGGCACTGGCGCTGGAAGGCTGCCGCGGCTTCGTGCGCGAACCGGTCGCGGCGGACGAAACTGCCGCGTTGCTGCGCGAGGCGGCGGCCGCGGGTCATGCGGCGGCACGGTTGGCGGTTGCCGTGCACGGCGAAAGCCGGCCGACCGCCGCGACCGTCGATCTGATCGCCGCGGCGCTCGCCACCGGCGATCCGCTCGCGTTCGACGAGGCCCGCCCCCTGCTTGCGGCACTGCGCTACGAGGGGGTGATCGGCGGCGTGCCGCCGCCGGCCGGTGAGGCGGTCGGCCGCGCCGACTACCGCGCCGCGGCGCTCGATCTGGCCAATTGCCGGCTCGGCAATCCGTGCGGACCGGCGCGCGGGGCGCCGGGTGTCCCCTGCGGCAGCGATGCCGTCTGTCTGCGCGAGGCGCAGGCGTGGCTGCTGGAGGCGGTCGATCTGGACGAGGACGAGGCG
>JANWUU010000232.1 GCA_025057735.1 Burkholderiaceae bacterium | reverse complement strand
GAAGGCGTTGCGGCCGGAGAGTTTGCCCAGCACGATCTTGTTGGCGCTCCAGCCGACGTCCTCCGCACGCATGATTTCGTACGTCTGGCGCGCCTTCAGCACGCCATCCTGGTGGATGCCGGAGGCGTGCGCGAACGCATTCGCGCCCACCACTGCCTTGTTCGGCTGCACCGGGAAGCCCGTGATGTTGGATACCAGCTTGGAGGTCGGCACGATCTGCGTGGTGTCGATGCCGACCTCGAGCCCGAAGATGTCGCGGCGCGTCTTGACGGCCATCACCACCTCCTCCAGCGCCGTGTTGCCAGCGCGCTCGCCCAGGCCGTTGATCGTGCATTCGACCTGGCGGGCACCGGCCAGCACGCCGGCCAGCGAGTTCGCCACCGCCATGCCGAGATCGTTGTGACAGTGCACCGACCAGATGGCCTTGTCGGAGTTCGGAATGCGCTCGCGCAGCGTCCGGATCAGTTCGCCGTACTGCTGGGGCACCGCATAGCCCACGGTGTCGGCGATGTTGATCGTGCGTGCGCCCTCCTTGATGACCGCCTCCAGCACCCGGCACAGGAAATCGAGCTCCGAGCGACTGCCGTCCTCCGGGGAGAACTCCACGTCGTCGGCGAAGCGGCGCGCGAAGCGCACCGCCAGTCGCGCCTGCTCCAAGACCTGTTCGGGCGTCATCCGCAGCTTCTTTTCCATGTGCAGCGGCGAGGTGGCGATGAAGGTGTGGATGCGCTTGGCGCGCGCGTTCTGCAGCGCCTCGGCGGCGCGGCTGATGTCTTTGTCGTTGGCGCGCGCCAGCGAGCAGACGATCGAGTCCTTGACGGTGTTCGCGATCGCCCGCACGGCCTCGAAGTCGCCGTTGGAGGAGGCGGCGAAGCCTGCCTCGATGACGTCCACGCGCAGCCGCTCCAGTTGCTTGGCAATGCGCAGTTTTTCCTCGCGCGTCATCGAGGCGCCGGGGCTTTGCTCCCCGTCACGCAAGGTGGTGTCGAAGATGATCAGTCGGTCGGTCATGGCACGCTCCAAGGGGCTTCGCGCCGGCCTCGCGGCGGGCGCTCGGGACTGACGGGTTGTGGGGGAAAGAGGGTTAGCTGCGCGCGGGGCGCAGCAGCAGATGCAGCAGGGCGCGGACAGCGGCAGCTGCAGAAAGGCGGGGCGCGGCGGGCGCGACAGTCATTTTTTAACTATACGGCGAAAGCCCGCGCGCAACAAGGCCGACTACGGTGCCGGCGGATGCGGGGGCGGTACCGGTTTGGCCGGGTTCGGCCGCCCGGTCCACCAGCGCCACAGCCAGTAGACGTAGCCCGAGAGCGCGTACACGCAGAAGAGCAGGAAGAGCACGATCGGCGGATCGAGCACGACCAGGAAAAAGCCGATGATCGCCACCACCATCACCCAGAACGGCACGCTGCGGCCAAGATGGAAGCTCTTGCCGCTGTAAAACGGCGCGCTGGAGACCATCGTCAGCCCGGCGTACAGGGTCAGGCCCACGGCCACCCAAGGCATCACCGCGTCCTTGATGTGCAGTTTGTTGTCGATCACGAGCCAGACGAAGCCGGCGATCAGCGCCGCCGCGGCGGGGCTCGGCAGACCCTGGAAGAAACGCTTGTCCACCACGCCGATGTTGGCATTGAACCGCGCCAGGCGCAGCGCCGCGCAGGCGCAGTACACGAAGGCGGCCGCCCAGCCGACGCGGCCGAGATCGTGCAGGATCCATTCGTACATGACCAGCGCCGGGGCGGCGCCGAAGGAGATCATGTCCGACAGCGAGTCGAGTTGCTCGCCGAAGGCGCTGGTGGTGTTGGTCAGCCGCGCCACCCGGCCGTCCATGCCGTCGAGCAGCATCGCCGCGAAGATGCCAATCGCCGCCAGCTCGAAGCGCTGGTTCATCGCCTGCACGATCGCGAAGAAACCTGCGAACAGGGCCGCCAGCGTGAACAGGTTGGGCAGGAAGCGGATGACGCCCCGTCGCCGGGCGCCATAAAACGCCACCTCGTCGGCCAGCGGCAGGGGCGCCAGCGGACGCAGCTTGCGGCGCCGAAAGCGCATCGCCATTCTCGTTACAGCTCTGCGATGACGTCGCGCGCCGCATAGACGACGTCACCCACCGCAACGCGCGGTTGCGCACTGCGCGGCAGATACACATCGACCCGCGACCCGAAGCGGATGAAACCGTAGCGCTGGCCGCGCTGGACCGTCTGCCCGGCGTGCACGTAGCAAAGGATGCGGCGCGCGATCAGCCCGGCCACCTGCACCACCGTGACGGTCGCGCCATCGGCCCGGCGCAGCACCACGGCGTTGCGTTCGTTCTCGCTGGACGCCTTGTCGAGATCGGCGTTGACGAAACGCCCGCGGTGATACTCGACCCGCTCCACCGTGCCGTCCACCGGCGCGCGGTTGGAATGGACGTTGAACACGTTCATGAAGACGCTGATCAACAGCGCCTCGCGCTGCGCGTACGGATCGAACGCGCGGTCGACCTTCACCACGCGCCCGTCGGCAGGCGCCAGCACCGCGTTGGCCTGCGCCGGGATCGCGCGCGGCGGATCGCGGAAGAACTGCACGACGAAGGCGGTCCAGAGCCACAGCGGCAACGACCACCACCCGGCCCACCAGGTGACGATCGCGCTGGCGAGCGCGCTGGCGCCGATGAACGGCCAACCCTCGCGGGCGAGCCATGGATGCGGATAAGGCGACACGGGGCCCGAACCTCGATACGCGACGGGCCGTATGGTATCCGCCGCGCGCCGGCTGCGGCGCTCAGTTGCTGCCGAAGCGCACGCGTGCCGTGACCGTCATTTGTTGCAACGAGCGGCCGGCGTCGAACTGCGGCTCCGCCACCGCCTCGGCGCTCTGCGCCAGGGCGCGCGCCATCGGCACCACCGGCGGGCGGTCCAGCACCGGCACGCCGAAATTCAGCTCCTCGATGCGAATGCGCGACTTCGGCACCTCGAGCGCCTGCGCCGCGGCGGCCACGCGCACGTTCAGGTTGGCGAGCGCGCGCTGGATCAACTCTGCCTCGACGCGTTCGCGCGCGGCGCGCGACAAGCGGAAGTCGATCCCGGCGAGCGCCAGGTGCTGCTGCGCGGCGGCGATCGTCTTCGGCAACGACGCCAAGTCGGCGGTGCGCAGCGTGACCGCCTGCCGCGCACGCCAGCCGACCACCTTGCGCGCCCCGTCGCGCCCGTACAGCGGGTAGGTCTGGTAGCCGGCCGTCTCGATCTGCGCCTTCGGGTCGGCGCGCTTCAGCGCCGCCACCCCGTCGGCCGCGCGCTGGTTGACGAGCGACTGCGCGCGCGCCAGTTCCGCGTCCTGCACCTCGACGAAGAACTGCGCCACCGCCTCATCGTTGGCGACCTCCAGTTCCGCGCTGCCGGTGATCAGCACCAGCGTCCCGTCGGCACGCGCCGGCGGCGTCTGCCCGAAGGCCAGCAGCGGCGCCAGCAGCGCGGTCGCCAGGAGCGTCCGTCGCGCGCGCATCAGTTGCGGGTGCGATCGACCAGGCGATTGGCCTTGATCCAGGGCATCATCGCGCGCAGCCGCTCACCCACTTTCTCGATCTCGTGCTCGGCCATCAGGCGGCGCCGCGCCTGCAACGTCGGCGCGCCGGCGCGGTTCTCCAGGATGAAGCTCTTCGCGTATTCGCCGCTCTGGATGCGCGCCAGCGCCCGCTTCATCGCCGCCTTGGTCTCGGCGGTGATGATCTCGGGGCCGGTCACGTATTCGCCGTATTCGGCGTTGTTCGAGATCGAGTATTTCATGTTCGCGATGCCGCCCTCGTACATCAGGTCCACGATCAGCTTCAGTTCGTGCAGGCACTCGAAGTAGGCCATCTCCGGCGCGTAACCGGCTTCGACCAGCGTCTCGAAGCCCGCCTTCACCAGTTCGACGCAGCCGCCGCACAGCACGGTCTGCTCGCCGAACAGGTCGGTCTCGGTTTCCTCGCGGAAGTTGGTCTCGATCACCCCCGCCTTGCCGCCGCCGATCGCGCATGCGTAAGAAAGCGCGATGTCGCGCGCGCTGCCGGAGACGTCGCGGTGCACGGCGATCAGCATCGGCACCCCGCCGCCCTGCGTGTAGGTCGAACGCACCGTATGGCCGGGCGCCTTGGGCGCGATCATGATCACGTCCAGATCCTCGCGCGGCTGGATCTGCCCGTAGTGGATGTTGAAGCCGTGGGCGAAGGCCAGCGCCGCCCCTTTCTTGATGTTGGCGTGGATCGCCTGCTGGTAGACCTCGGGATGGTTCTCGTCCGGCAGCAGGATCATGACGATGTCGGCATCGCGCACCGCCTCGGCCACCTCCTTGACCTCCAGCCCGGCGTTGACCGCCTTGTTCCAGGAGGCGCCGCCGCGGCGCAGGGCTACCGTCACCCGCACGCCCGAGTCCTTCAGGTTCAGCGCGTGCGCGTGCCCCTGCGAGCCGTAGCCCACGATCGCCACCTTGCGCCCTTTGACCAGCGACAGGTCGGCGTCCTTGTCGTAATAGACCTTCATGCGTTCTCCGTCGTTTGCTCCGTCTGTTTACACGCGCAGGATGCGCTCGCCGCGCCCGATGCCCGAGCTGCCGGTGCGCACCGTCTCTAAGATGGCGGCGCGATCCACCGCCTGAATGAAGGCGTCCAGCTTGGCGGCGTTGCCGGTCAGCTCGATCGTGTAGGTGCGGTCGGTCACGTCGATGATGCGACCGCGGAAAATGTCGGCCATGCGCTTCATCTCCTCGCGCTCCTTGCCCACCGCGCGCACCTTGATCAGCATCAGTTCGCGTTCGGCGTACTCGCCCTCGGTCAGGTCGACGACCTTGACCACCTCGATGAGCCGGTTCAGGTGCTTGGTGATCTGTTCGATCACGTCGTCGGAGCCGACCGTCACGATCGTCATGCGCGACAGCGACGGATCCTCGGTCGGCGCCACCGTCAGCGTCTCGATGTTGTAGCCGCGCGCCGAGAACAATCCGACCACGCGCGACAGCGCACCCGGCTCGTTCTCCAGCAGGATCGACAGCACGTGCCGCATTACAGGTCCTCCGAGCCGAGCAGCATCTCGGTCAGACCCTTGCCGGCCTTCACCATCGGCCACACGTTCTCGGTCTGGTCGGTGATGAAGTCCATGAACACGAGCCGGTCCTTGTAACGGCCGAACGCTTCGCGCAGGGCCGGCTCGACGTCGGCCGGGCGCTCGATCCGCAGGCCGACGTGACCGTACGCCTCGGCCAGCTTGACGAAGTCCGGCAGCGCGTCCATGTACGACTCCGAATAGCGGCTGCCGTAATCGATCTGCTGCCACTGCCGCACCATGCCGAGATAGCGGTTGTTAAGGTTCACGATCTTCGGCGTCAGGCGGTACTGCTTGCAGGTGGACAACTCCTGGATGCACATCTGGATCGAGGCCTCGCCGGTGATGACCACCACCTGCGCACCGGGGTTGGCCATCTGCACGCCCATCGCGTACGGCAGTCCGACCCCCATCGTGCCCAGGCCGCCGGAGTTGAACCAGCGGCGCGGCTTGTCGAACTTGTAGTACTGCGCCGCCCACATCTGGTGCTGGCCGACGTCGGACGTGACGAAGGCGTCGCCCTGCGTGACCTTCCACAGCGTCTCGATCACGTACTGCGGCTTGATGATCTCGGCGGAGCGGTCGTACTTCAGGCACTCGCGCTGGCGCCACTCGTTGATCTGGGTCCACCAGGCCTTCAGCGCCGGCACGCTCGGCTTCAGCCCCGACGCCTCGATCTGCGCCAGCAGGTCGATCAGCACGTCCTTGACGTCGCCCACGATCGGGATGTCCACTTTCACGCGCTTGGAGATCGACGACGGGTCGACGTCGATGTGGATGATCTTGCGCGGGTTCTGGGCGAAATGCTTCGGATTGCCGATCACCCGGTCGTCGAAGCGCGCGCCGATCGCGATCAGCACGTCGCAGTGCTGCATCGCCATGTTCGCCTCGTACGTGCCGTGCATACCAGGCATGCCGACCCACTTCGAGTCGGTGGACTTGAAGGCACCCAGCCCCATCAGCGTCGTCGTGCACGGGTAACCGAGCAGGTTCACCAGGCGGTTCAGTTGCTCGCTGGCGTCGGCCAGGATGACGCCGCCGCCGGCGTACACCATCGGCCGCTCGGCGCTCATCAGCAATTGCACGGCCTTTTTGATTTGGCCCTGGTGCCCTTTGATCACCGGGTTATACGAACGCAGCGACAGCTCGCGCGGGTATTCAAAGGGCGCCTTCGCGATGGTCACGTCCTTCGGAATGTCGACCAGCACCGGGCCAGGGCGGCCACTGCGCGCGATATAAAACGCCTTGCGCATCGTCAGGGCCAGATCGCGCACGTCCTTGACCAGGAAGTTGTGCTTGACGCAGGGCCGCGTGATGCCCACCGTGTCGCACTCCTGAAACGCATCCTGGCCGATTGCATGGGTGGGCACTTGCCCGGTGATGATCACCAGCGGAATCGAGTCCATGTAGGCGGTGGCGATGCCGGTCACCGCATTCGTCACGCCGGGGCCGCTGGTGACCAGCGCCACGCCGACGCGGTGACTCGAGCGCGAATAGGCGTCGGCGGCGTGCACCGCGGCCTGTTCGTGCCGAACCAAAATGTGCTGGAACTTGTCCTGCTTGAAGATCTCGTCGTAGATGTACAGGACCGCTCCGCCCGGATAACCGAAGACGTGCTTGACGCCCTCTTCCTGCAGGCACCGGACGACGATCTCGGCGCCCGTGATCGGCGCGGATTTGGCTTCCGCGCGGCTCATTTCTGCGCTGATGGACTGCATGTTGATCCTCTCAAGGTCCACAGGAGATTGATCGGACCCCGTTCCATAGCCGCTCGTGACGGCCGGTGCGGGCAAGCGCGATAGCGACGGGCTAGTTCGAAAACAACGGGGTAGGCTGCTCCGAGTTAGCGTGTTTTCTCGTTGTGCAAGAGGGCGGCACGATAGCGCAGCGCAGCACGATGCGCAAACGCGCGCCTGCCGCCCATGCCGCCGTCGATCGGTTGTTAACATCGTCGCGCCCGAGGCTGGCCCGCCGTGGCCGCAGCCCGGCCTCGCCCGATGGCATCCAAAGAAGAACTCGACCAGTTCCTCGCCAGCGTCGAACGGCGCGCCTTCAAACAGGCGGCCTTCGCCGTGCGCGACGACGAGGCGGCGCTGGACATCGTGCAGGACGCGATGATCAAGTTGACCGTCCATTACGCGGACCGGCCGGCCGCCGAGCTGCCGCTGGTTTTCACGCGCATCTTGCAGAACGCGATCCACGACCATTTCCGCCGCGCCAAAGTGCGCGGCGGTCTGATCACGCTCTTCTCGGCCTTGAGCGGCAGCGACGAGGACGGCGAGGCAGCCGACCCGCTGGAAACCCTGGAGGCCGCCGAGGGATCCGAGCAGGCCGAAAGTGCTGCCGACAAGGTCGAGCGGGCGCAGGTGATCGCGATCATCGAGGAGGAAATCGCCAAATTGCCGGCCCGTCAACGCGAAGCCTTCCTGCTTCGTTACTGGGAAGATTTCGACGTTGCCGAAACGGCCGCGGCGATGGGGTGCTCGGAGGGAAGCGTCAAGACCCATTGTTCGCGCGCCACGCATGCCTTGGCGCGCGCGCTGCGTGCCCGGGGTATCACGTTATGAACGAAGCCGAATTCGCTTACCGCGTCCGCCAGGCGCTCAACGAGGGCCTGGAGCGGATGGACTACAGGACCACGTTCCGCCTACAGCGCGCCCGCCAGGCGGCGCTGGCGCGCTACCGCCCGGCGCCGGTTGTCGCGCCCGTGCCCGTGCTCGAGCCGGCCGGCGGCCCGCCGGCGGGGCCTGCCGCCGACAACGGGTGGGGATGGCTGCACCGGCTGGGGCTGCTCGCGCCCGCGCTCGCCCTGCTGCTGGGTTTTTTTGCGATCTACGAGTGGCAACGGGCACGTACGATCGACCGCATCGCGGCGCTCGATTTCGCCATCCTGCTGGACGAGGCTCCGGTCGATGCCTACGCCGACAAGGGCTTCGGCATGGTCCTGAAATACGGCGTGCCCGAATAAGGCGCGCCGCCATGAAAAGCCCCATGTTGCTGGCACTGCTGATGGCAGGCGCGGCGGCGCTTGCCGTGGTCGATGCACGGGCGCAGACGCCGCCCGCCGCCAAAGCGGCACCCACCCGCCCTGCGGCGGCCCGCCCGGCGTGGAACGAACTGACAGCCGCGCAGCGCGAGGCACTCGCGCCGTTGGCGGGCGAGTGGGAAAAGCTGGACCGCGATCAAAAGCGCAAGTGGCTGGAGGTGGCGGAGAAATTCCCGCAGCTCAGCGACGACGGCAAGGAGCGCCTGCATGCGCGGATGGCCGAATACGCGCGCCTAACGCCCGAGCAGCGCCGCACCGCACGCGCCAATTTCCAGCGCGCCTACGAGCTGCCGATGGAGCAGCGGCAGTCGCTGCTGCAGCAGTACCAGCAGCTGCCGGAGGAAAAGAAGCAGGAGTTGGCCGACAAAGCGCGCAAAAGCGCTGACGTTCGCCGCCCGACGCCCACCCCCGGCAAGAAGAGCCAGCCGACGGCGCCGGAGCGGACCGCGAACTGAACCGTGAGCGCGCTTGCGGGTGCACGCGGCCCCCGGCCTGCCGGTCCCTGGGTGCGTCTGGCGGCGATGACCTACGATGCCGTGCTCCTGTTCGGCGTGGTCTTCATCGTCACATATGCGCTGCTCGCCTTGCTGCGTTGGACCCATCCGCTCACGGCCGCACAGCGCTGGGTCCTGCAGGGGGTACTGGTCGTCGTCATCGGCGCGTATTTCGTCTACTGCTGGACGCGCAGCGGACAGACGCTGGCGATGAAGAGCTGGGGCTTAAGGCTGGTCGGGGCGGATGGTCGCCCACCGCGTGCCGCCGCGGCCGTGTTGCGTTACGTGCTCGCCTGGCACCTGCTGCTGCCCGGCGCCCTCTGGTATGCGCTCGCCGGCGGTCACACCGCCCGCGACGTGCTGGTGGCGATGGCGGGCGCCGCGGCCTGCCTGCTGCTCGCCTACAGCGATCCCGCGCGGCGGCTGCTGCACGATCGCGCCAGCGGCACGCGCCTGATGCGCGAAAACTGACGCTCAGCCCGTCTCGAACAGACGCCTCATCAGCGCCGTCTCCCGCTGCTCGACCAGCGCCAGGAATTCGCCGGCGCCCTGCATCGCCCGAAAGGCGTCGAAGCCGCGCACCAGGAAATGATGCAGGTGCGCCAGTCCGGCCGCCTCCGCCGGGCCGCGCATCACGTGCAGCATTCCGGCCAGCAGCGGCATGCGCGCCAACCGGTCCAGCGCCCGCCCGATGCGCAACACCATCTCGATCTGCCGCGCGCGCTCGCTGGGTGTGCCGGCCAGCCGATACGCGCGTTCGTAGCCGGCATCGTCCAGCGGCAGCGCCTCGATGGCGCGTGCCACGCGCGCATCGAGGATCTCGGACAGTTCGTCCAGCTCGACGGCGAGCGTCATCGTTTCCACCGCCCGCTCGGGCAGCAGGCGCGCCATTTTCGGCGCCACCCGCAGCGCCTCCTGATCGCGCTGTTCGAAATCCTTCTCGCCGTACAGCTCGTCGAGAAAGAACTCGGCCGCGGCGCGGTAGCGCGGCGCGGCGAGCAGGTCGGCGTACGTGCGGCGCAGCCGCTCGGACTGATAACGCTTCACCGCCAGCCAACGCTCGGTGAGCGCGGCGTCGCTCGCCAGGCCGCGGCGCAGTTCGATGACACGCCGCAGCGCGGCCGCGAGCCGTTCCTTCAACGGCAGATCGAGGGCAGTCGCCATCGGTTTTAGATGCGTTGTTCTACAGCGGCTTCCTACAATGCGGCGCGCAGATTAGCGGAATCGCATGCGGCGCCGAACGTTCCTGAAGGTCACCGTGGTTGGCGCTACGGCGCTCGCGCTGGGCGCGCTGGTCTCGCGCCTGCTGACGCCTCCCACACCCGCGCGCGCGCGCGCCGATGCGGAGCTCGTCCTCCGCGCGGTGATTCCAGCGCTGCTGGACGGCGTGCTGCCGTTGGAGGCGGCCGCCGCCGAATCAGCATGCCGACAGGCCCTGCAGCGCACGCTGCAAGCGATCGACGGACTGGCGCCGGCAACGCGCGCGGAGCTGGACGATTTGTTCAGCCTGCTCGCCTCGCGCCCGGGCCGCTGGCTGGCGGGCGTGGACTGGGATGCGGCAGGGCCGGCGGAAGCGGCGCGATTCCTGCAGCGCTGGCGCACGAGTTCGTTCAGCTTGTTCGTCGCCGCCTACCAGGCGCTGCACGACCTGGTGCTGGGGCCGTGGTACGGGGACCCGGCGACCTGGGACGCGATCGGTTACCCCGGTCCGATGCGGCTATGAGCACGCCGCACGATCCCATTGTCCATGGGCTGGCCCGCGGCTGGGCGGTGCGCGACGGCGCGACGCTCGCGGGCGGGGAACGCGTCGAGTGCGACGTCGCGATCGTCGGCACCGGCGCCGGCGGCGGCGTCGCCGCCGAGCTGCTGACGCGGGCCGGGCTGTCGGTGGTGCTGATCGAGGAAGGGCCGCTTAAAAGCTCGCGCGACTTCCGCATGCTGGAGGCCGATGCTTATCCGCAGCTCTACTGGGAGTCGGCCGCGCGCAAGACCAAGGACAAGGCGATCAGCATCCTGCAGGGACGCGCGGTGGGCGGCTCCACCACTGTCAATTGGACCTCCAGTTTTCGCACGCCGCCGGCCACCCTCGCCTTCTGGCGCGAACGCTTCGGCCTGGACGCATACACCCCGGAGGCGCTCGCCCCGCACTTTGCGGCGGTCGAGGCGCGCCTGTCCATCGCGCCTTGGCCCGTGGCGCCGAACCGCAACAATGACCTACTGGCGCAAGGCGCGCGGGCGCTCGGTATTCCGGTCGCGAGCATCCGCCGCAACGTCAAGGACTGCTGGAACCTCGGCTACTGCGGCATGGGCTGCCCCACCAACGCCAAGCAGTCGATGCTGGTGACCACCATTCCCGCGGCGCTGGACCGCGGCGCGCGGCTCTTCACACGGCTGCGCGCGCAGCGCCTCGCGTTCGACGGGAACCGCGCCGTCAAGCTGCTCTGCACCGCGCTCGCCGCCGACGGCCTCACGCCGACCGCGACGAGCCTGGAGGTGATCGCGCGCCATTACGTGCTCGCCGGCGGCGCGATCAACACCCCGGCGCTGCTGCTGCGCTCCGACGCCCCCGACCCTTACCGGCTGCTCGGCAAGCGCACGTTCCTGCATCCAACTGTGATCTCGGCGGCCGTCTTCGACGAGCAGGTCGACGGCTACCAAGGTGCACCGCAATCCGTCTACTCGGATCACTTCCTGGAGCGCGACCCGATCGACGGCCCGCTCGGTTTCAAGCTAGAGGTGCCGCCGCTGCACCCGGTGCTGTTCGCCTCCACCGTGCCGGGCTTCGGGGCGGAACACGCCGAAACGATGCGCGCCTTTGCCCGCACGCATGTGCAGATCGCGCTGATCCGCGATGGCTTCCATCCAGACAGCACCGGCGGCACGGTCGACTTGCAACGCGACGGCACGCCGTTGCTTGACTACCCGCTGAATGACACGTTCTGGGATGCCGCGCGCCGCGCGCTGCTGGCGATGGCGGAGCTGCAATTTGCCGCCGGCGCTCGCGCCGTGCGGCCAGTGCACGAGCAGGCGGCCGCCTACACAAGCTGGGCGCAGGCCAAAGCGGAGATCGCGCGCCTGCCGATGAAGCCGTTGGCTTTGCGCGTGGTCAGCGCACACGTGATGGGTGGCTGCGGCATGGCCGCTGACGAGCGGCGCGGTGTAGTCGACCCGGACGGTCGCTATTTTCACCTTGACAACGTCTCGGTGTTCGACGGCTCGCTGTTTCCAACGTCCCTCGGCGCCAATCCCCAGCTTTCCATCTATGCCATCGTGCACCGTATGGCTGGGCAGTTAGCCGCCGTGTTAACTGGCCGCCGTGCACCGACGTTTCACGACGCGTAAAGCGCGCTGACGCTTCTGCTACCGCCGCAGTAGCCACTTTCGCGCTTACGCGCGAGCGGTAAAGCCGCGTGGGATCGCCGCCAGCAGCTTCTTTGTGTACGAATGCTGCGGGTTCTCGTAGATCGCCTCCGCCGGCCCACGTTCGACGATCTCCCCGTGGTTCATCACCAGGATATCGTCGGCCATGTATTTGACCACCGCAAGGTCGTGGCTGATAAACATATACGCGATGCCGAACTCCTCCTGGAGGTCAAGCAGCAGGTTAAGGACAGCCGCTTGCACGGACACGTCAAGGGCTGACACGCACTCATCGCACACCACAATCTCCGGTTTCATCGCCAGCACACGCGCAATCGCGATGCGTTGCCGCTGGCCGCCGGAGAATTCGTGCGGGTACTTGTGAACCGACTCCGGCGGCAGGCCGACGCGGCGCGCCAGCGCCACCGCCATCTCAAAGCGCTCGGCATCGTTGGCGCCGATGCGGTGCACTTTCATCGGCTCTGTCAGGATCTGCCCGACCGTGAAGCGGGGGTTGAGGCTGGCGTACGGATTCTGGAAGATGATCTGGATGCGCCGCCGGTAAGCCAGCAGCTCTTCGTCCGGCAGCGCCAGCAAGTCCTTGCCGTCATACAGCACCTGGCCGGCGGTGGGCGGCACCAGCCGCAGCAGCAGCATGCCCATCGTCGTCTTGCCGGAGCCAGACTCGCCCACCACGCCGAGCGTGCGCCCGCGCGCGAGCGCAAACGAGGCGTCCTTCACGGCTTCGATCGTCTTGCGCGCGAACAGCCCGGTCTTCAACCGATACTCCTTGCGCAGGCCACGCGCCTCGATCAGCGGCAGCTGCGCCGGCGGCCGCGGCGGCCGCGGCTCAGCAAGGACGATCGGCGTGCCGCCGCCGTTCATGAAATCATCGATCACCGGCAACCGCTTCGGCTTGACGTCAAGGCGCGGCCGGCACGCCAGCAGCGCTTTCGTGTAGGCGTCCTGCGGGGCCGTAAATATGCGCGCCACCGGCCCCGCCTCGCGCACGAGGCCCTCGCGCATCACCACCACATGGTCGGCCACCTCCCCCACCAGCGCCAGATCGTGGCTGATGAACAGCACGGACATGCGGAACTTCTCCTGCAGCCGCGCCAACAGGTCCAGGATCTGCCGCTGCACCGTGACGTCCAGCGCCGTGGTCGGCTCGTCGGCGATCAGCAGCTTGGGCTGGCAGGCAATCGCCATCGCGATCATCACGCGCTGCTGCTGGCCGCCGGATAGCTCGTGCGGGTAGCTCGCGAGCCGGGCGCGCGGCTCCGGGATGCCGACCTCGTTGAGCAGCTCGACCACGCGCTCGGCCGCCTGCCGGCGCGACAGCTTCTGGTGCAGCTGCAGCACCTCGCCGATCTGGTCGCCGATCGTGAAGACCGGGTTGAGCGAGGACATCGGCTCCTGGAAGACGACCGAGATGTCCTTGCCGCGGATAC
>JANWUU010000208.1 GCA_025057735.1 Burkholderiaceae bacterium | reverse complement strand
CACGGCCAGCCAGTCGCCGTCCAGAATGCCGGCGTCGCGCATGCTCATGCCGCGCACCTCGAGCAGGTAATCGGCGCGCGGCTTGAACAGCAGCGGATCGATGGCCGGATGCCGCAGCACGTTCTCCTGCGCCAAAATGGGACTGCCGGCAGCCACCTTGCCGATCAGCGGCAGGCCGAAGGCCTGCGAGACCTCGTGCACCGCGACCACCGCGTCCTTCAGGCGGATGCCGCGCGAGGTGCCGGCCACCAGGTCGATCAGCCCTTTCTTGCGCAGCGCCTGCAGGTGCTGCTCGGCGGCATTCGGCGAGCGGAAACCGAAGGCGCGCGCGATTTCCTCGCGCGTGGGCGGCGCGCCGCGTTCGGCCAGGGTGCTGCGGATGAAATCGAGGATCTCGCTCTGGCGGGCGGTCAGGGCGGGCGTGTCGTCGCGCATGGTGGCTCCCGGGTCGTTACCTGTAAATTTATACAGTTATCGGGATGGATGCAAGCGCGTGCGGCACACGTGGTCGCGCCACGCTGCCGTCGGCGCGACCCGCGTGATAAACTGCGTCGCGGTTTCGGGATGGCGGCATCGACATCGCAGCCATCCGGCGTCACGGCGACAGGCCGACCCGCGGAAAAATCGCTGCTCGCAGCCTTCCGCTCCGCGTCGCGCAGGATTCCAACGTCAACCCGCTGCACGCGCGGGCCGGATTTCCGAGCCTTGGAAAAGCGCTGAGCGTCGCCCGCAGACTGGCAGCCGCAGGCAGCGGCGCGGCGGGCAGCGGACGCGACCCAATGGGCCAGGGCGGGCGCGCGAACACGGCGGCCGGGATGCGCAACAGATTTTCAGGGGTTCCCCAGCGAGTCGGTTTCGGTGTTCGTTTTGATGACGGTCGGCGCATGGCATGCGACCGACGTTCGCGGCGCGGCGCGCCGTCCCAATGAGTGAAAAAACTGGCTTGAACCGATGAATGCCCAGGAGGCGAAGGTCGTCCTCGAGGCGGCCCTGCTGACGGCCGAGCGGCCCCTGTCGATCGCGGAGCTGCGGCGGTTGTTCGCCGACGAAATCGATGCCGACACCGTGCGCGTGCTCCTGGAAGAGCTGCGCGCCGACTGGGGCGGACGCGGCGTCGAGCTCGTCACGCTTGCCTCGGGCTGGCGTTTCCAGAGCACGCCGGCGATGCGTGTCTACCTGGAGCGTCTGAATCCGGAGAAGCCGCCCAAGTATTCGCGCGCGGTGCTGGAAACGCTGGCGATCATCGCGTACCGGCAGCCGGTGACGCGCGGCGACATCGAGGAGATCCGCGGCGTGGCGGTGGCGCCGCAGGTGATCAAGACGCTCGAGGAGCGCGGCTGGATCGAGACGATTGGCCACCGCGAGGCGCCGGGGCGGCCGGCCCTGTTCGCCACGACCAAGACGTTCCTGGACGATCTCGGCCTGCGCTCCCTGGCGGAACTGCCGCCGCTGGAGGGCGGTGCCACACCGCAGCTTCCGGCCGAGTTCGAACTCCAGCTGGCGGCCGCCGAGGCGCCGGTGGCCGAGCCCGCTGCCTCCGCCTCCCCCGCTGCCTCTCTTGTGCCTGCGTCGACTCAGGACGTGACGTCATGACTCAAGCCGTTCCCCCGCTTCCGCCCGCGACCGACGATGCGGGCGATCCGCAGTCACAGCCGTCGGCACTGCCCACGCCGGGCGACGCCGAGGCGGCGCGCGAAGGAGCCATGCCCGCAGCGGACGCGACGGCAGCGCCGGCGGCGCGCGGCGAGCGCGGCTTCGGGCGTCATCGCTGGCGTCGTCGCGGGCCGCCGCGCGCGCAGGGCGAGGGCGCGCCACCGCTGGCCGAGGCAAACGCCGACGGCGCGACGGGGCACGTCGCGCCGCCGTCGGTGCCCCTGGCGGGCGAGGGCGAGGATCTGAACCCGGCCGCCATGCCGCCACAGCCGCTGCCGCGCGACCTGTTGGAGCGCGGCCGGCGGGCGGCGCGGCAGGCGCTGAACGCCCAGTCCGAGAAGCTGCACAAGGTGCTGGCGGACGCAGGCATCGGCTCGCGGCGCGAGATGGAGGAACTGATCATCGCCGGCCGCGTGTCGGTCAACGGCCAACCGGCGCACATTGGGCAGCGGGTGCTGCCCACCGACCAGGTGCGCGTCAACGGCAAGCCGATCGCGCGCAAGCCGCCTGGGCGACCGCCGCGCGTGCTGCTGTACCACAAGCCGGCCGGTGAGATCGTCTCGCAGGACGATCCGGAAGGCCGGCCGTCCGTTTTTGAGAAGCTGCCCAAGGTGTCTGGCGGGCGCTGGGTGGCGGTAGGGCGTCTGGACCTCAACTCCGAGGGGCTGCTGATTTTCACCACCTCCGGCGAGCTGGCCAACCGACTGATGCATCCGCGTTACGAGGTCGAGCGCGAGTATGCGGTGCGCGTGCACGGCCAGTTGAGCGAGGAGCAGAAGCGGCGGCTGCTGGAGGGTATCGAACTGGAGGACGGCCCGGCCAAATTGTTGCGTCTGGAGGAAGCTGGCGGCGAGGGGGCCAACCGCTGGTACCGCGTGGTGATCGCGGAGGGTCGGAACCGCGAGGTGCGGCGCCTGTTCGCCGCGCTGGGGCTGGAGGTCAGCCGGCTGATCCGCATCCGCTATGGCTCTGTGCAGCTACCCCGTTCGTTGTCCCGCGGGCGCTACATGGAGCTGGCGCCGGAATGGGTGCAAGCGTGGCTGCACGATCTCGGCATCGGGGTCGAGGAAGTCCGCGCCAACAAGGGCCAGCCGGGGAACGGCCCATCACGCAAACAGGGGGGCGGCAAGAACCGGCGTGGACTGCCCAAGGGGCCGTCGGGGCAGCCGGACCCGCTGACCAGCACCGTCTCCTACATCGCCGCCGGCAGCCATCCGGGCCTGCCGGGTCCGATGCGGCGGTTCCGGCCAGGCAAGCCGCGGCGCGGGTTCGGCTGAAGGGTTCGGCTGAACTTTCGGGACCTAAGTCCCTCTATAATCGCGCGTTGCCAAGGTCAGGCGCGCGGGTTCGCCCGGGCAGCAGCGGTTTCCTTGGCGGTGCACGCGCCTGATCGATGCGCGTGCAAGCCTGTTTGTAACGAGAAATGGGCTTCACGGCCCATTTTTTTTTGGCGCCGATCGGCGCATGTGAGGATTGGTGGCGGCGGTTTCCGCGCAACTGGTGCAGATGGTCGAGCAGACCGTCGAGGGGCTCGGCTACGAGCTCGTCGAGGTCGAGCGGCTCGGCCGCGGCCTGCTGCGGGTCACGCTGGATGCGCCGGCGGCGCCGGGCGGCATCAGTCTAGACGACTGCGAGCGCGTCAGCCATCAGCTCACGCACCTGTTCGCGGTCGAGGGCGTGGACTACGAGCGGCTGGAGGTGTCCTCGCCGGGACTGGACCGCAAGCTGACCAAGCCGCGCGACTACGAGCGGTTCGCCGGCCACCGCGTGCGCGTGCAGCTGTTCGCGCCGCTTAAGGGGCGGCGGCGCCTACTTGCGCGGCTACTGGGCATCGAAAGCGGCGCCGGCGGGCCGGCGGTCAGGCTGCAGCTGCTCGACGAGCGAGGGGAAGACGACGGTGCCGCGCGCG
>JANWUU010000177.1 GCA_025057735.1 Burkholderiaceae bacterium | reverse complement strand
CGGTGCGCGTAACCGTTCGGGCTTCAGAAAGACCAGCACGGCAGCCGTGCGCCCTTTACTCAGTCACGGGCTCGATCACCCCAGCGCCTACCAAGCTACACGGGCCGGTCTGGCCGCCTCAGCGGCGTCCAGACTTTACCGTGCTGGCCGGGTCTGAACATACAAGCGCGGCGGCGGCCGAACGAACCATCAGTCGAAGAGGCGCGCCCACAGATCGGCGCGGCCGCCATCCCAGCGCTGCCAGATCGCCACCGCACGTCCGTCGCCGAATGCGCCCAAGGCGCGCGACGGCGGCGACGGGATGCCCTCCGGCGGCTGCGGCAGGCTGGCCAGTTCCGCAGTCGGCCGCCAGGCGCGAGCGTCGAACCGTGCAGCCAGCGCGCGTTGCGTACGGTCAGGCAACATCTTGGTCCAGAGCACGATGGCCCGACCGCGCGCGTCGATTTCCGCCTCCGGCACCGTGCCTATGCCCACACCCGCGCTGCGCACGATGGTGTCGAGCGACTGGGCGCCCTGCCACTGACCCGTTGCCGCCATACGGACGCGGCCGAAAAGGCGGGTCTGATAGTCCGTCAAATCGCCTTCGACATCGTTCCACACCGCCACCAGGTCGCCAGCGGCGTTGATCGCGGCCGTGGACACGGCCGCGTCGCGTGTGGGGTCTGTCGAGATTGGCTGCGGGGCGCCGGTCACGGCAACAGCGGCGGTCGCGTCCACCGGCGCAGCGAACACCGTGCCGCGGGCGCCGTCGTAGTGTCGATAAACCAGCCAGCCCTTGCCGTCCGGTGCGATGGCGAGCACGAGCCGCGACAGTGCGGCCGCCGGCAGCGGTGCCCCGCTATTGCCGACCTGGAACGACGTGCCCCAACCGCTGCCGGGCTGGTAGACGCGCAGCCACACGCGCGACTCGAACCCCTCGCTGCTCTCGACCCAGGCGAGCACGAACCGCCCGCCGGGGGCGGCCGCCGCCGCCAGCCCGCGACTTTCCCCGCCGATGGCCATCTGGTCGACCAGTTCGGCGGCTGTCCAGCCGCTACTGCGCGTGTAGCGGGCGCCGTAGATGCGGTTGCGGCCGCCCTCCAAGTGTGTCCAGACGGCCATCGCGTGGCCCTCGGTCGGATGCAGCGTCGCCGCGGACGTCCCCAAGCCCCCCCACAGGGTGTCCGGCATTGCGTTGCGCGACAGCGACTGGGGCGTGCTCCAGGTACTGCTGCCGGCAGCGCGCCGGGCAACCCACACGCGCCGTGGATAAATCGACCCGCTGGAGGTCGTGGCGACGTCCTGCTGGCTCCAGAGCGCGAAAAGGTTGCCTTCGGCGTCGGCGAGGACGCGCGGCGCAAGCGCCGGGTACGTGTTGGGCTGCGTTGGAAACTCCGACAGGAACTCAGCGCGCAGCCTGACCGGCGCGGTCCAGCCGCTGCCGTTGTGCGCCGCGTACCTGATGGAGGTTACCGAACCGTCGGACTGCTGCCAGACCGCGTGCACGGTGTTACCGAGGCCGAATGCGTGGGGAGCCGCCGCGCTGGAGGTGTCATCGTTTTCGACCAGGGACGCCGCCAGCCAGGCGCGGTCGGCGGTGGTGAAGGCGATGCTGCCGGCGGCTGCGAGCGCCTCGCTGCCGCTGCCGCGCAAACCGGTGCCGAATTGCACAACATACCGCGTCAACGGTTGCAGGCGCCCCGAGGGCGTCATGGTGACGGTGGCGCCGCTCGCCGACAGCATGGTGGCGACGGTCGTTGCGCCGTCCTGCTCGCGCAGCGACAGGTTGGCGGTGTTCACCGTGCTCGCATCGAGGGCTGCGGAGAACGTCAGGCGCACGGGCTCCGTGCGCGCGACGTCGGTCGCGCCGTCGGCCGGCATGCTGGACGCTAGCGTCAAGGGCGCCGGGCCGCTGGTTCCACCGCCACCGCAGGCGGCCAGGAGGGCGGCCAGCGCGGCCAGCGTGTGACGGCGAGCGAACGTCGCGGGCGTGAAGTGTCGGCTCATGATCGGGCGAGGGTCGTGTGGACGAGGTGGCGGAATTCTCGAAAGGACACGGCACGCCGGATAAGGCCAAAAATTCGTAATCGGCTCACCGCGCCGTTGCGGCGGCGGCGTGACGTCGGTCACGCGCGGCTTGCATTCAGCGGCGGCGGCCTCACGTGCTGGACGTCAACACGCCGGAGCCTTTCGATGATCCTGGTCTGCCCGCATTGCCAGAAGAAGAACCGCGTCCTGCCGGAGCGGTTCGACGACGCCCCCACCTGCGGCCAGTGCGGCCGGCCGCTATTGCAGGGCCGGCCGGTCGCGCTGGACGAGCAGAACTTCGCCGACGTGCTGGCGGCCAGCCGGCGGCCGGTGGTGGTCGATTTCTGGGCCGCCTGGTGTGGCCCCTGCCGCATGTTCGCGCCGGTGTTCGAGCAGGCCGCTGCGCGTCATCCCGAGCTGCTGTTCGCGAAGGTGGACACCGATGCGAATCCCGCCATCGGCGCGCAATACGCGATCCGCAGCATTCCGACGCTGGCCGTCTTCCGCGATGGCCGCCTGGCGCAGCGCATCAGCGGGGCGCTGGCGCCGGCGCAGTTCGAGCAGTGGCTGGCGCAGGCCACCGCGCACTGAGTCACGGCCGCCGGGCGAGTGCCGTCACCGGATCCAGCCGCGCGGCGCGTGCCGCCGGCATTACGCCGAAGATCAACCCGGTCGCGATGGCCGTGCCGAGCCCGGCGGCAACGGCCCAGACGGGCGGGTAGGCCGGAAACTGGGGATAGAGCTGCCGCAACGCGAAGGCGCCCAGTTGCCCGATCCCGTAGCCGAACAGCGCACCCGCGGCCGACAGCAGTGCGGCCTCGGTGAGGAAAAGCGCCCGCACGCCGCGCGCGGTGGCGCCCAAGGCCTTCAGCAGTCCGACCTCGGCCGTGCGCTGCGCCACCGCCACCAGCATGACGTTCATTACCAGGATGCCGGCCACCGCCAGGCTGATGGCGGCAATACCGGCGACCGCCAGCGTCAGCGCCACCAGCACGCGGTCGAATGTGGCGAGCACCGCATCCTGCGTGATGATGGTGACGTCTTCCTCGCCCTCGTGGCGCGCCTTGAGGATCGCCAGCGCCTGGCGGCGGGCCAGTTCGATCGACTCGCGCCCGCTTGCCTCGATCAGGATGCGGAACAGCGTCTGGGTGTTGAACAGCGCCTGCGCCGCCGCCACCGGCACGATGGCCGCCTCGTCGGCCGTCATACCCAGCCCCACGCCGCCCGGCGCGAGCACGCCCACGACGCGGAAGCGGCGGTCGCCGATGCGCACCAGTTTGCCGAGCGCGGATTCGGCGCCGAACAGTTCGGCGCGCAGTTTGCCGCCCAGCACGACGACCGGCGCGCCGCGCTCCCAGTCTTCGTCGGCAAGAAACCGCCCCTGCGCCAGCTGCAGGCGGCGCACCGTCAGGAACTCGCTCGTCGTGCCGAGCACCGACACCTCGCGCAGCCGTCCGCCGGCGCTGATCTCGGACAGGCCGACCACCAGCGGCGCGACGCGGCGCACGCCGGCGGCGCGTCGCAGCGCGCGCGCATCGGCGAGCGTGAGGTCGCGCGGCGTGGTGGTCACGGCGGTGGCGGGATTGAAGCCGCCGGTCTGCGCGCGTCCCGGCAGGACGATGACCAGATGGGTGCCGAGGGCGGCGAACTGGTC
>JANWUU010000125.1 GCA_025057735.1 Burkholderiaceae bacterium | reverse complement strand
GCCGATCCCGTCGCGCTACCTGCAGGGCCGGGATTCGCTGCTGTCGATCGTGCAGATGCCGAAGGGCGTGCCGGTGGCCACCTTCGCGATCGGCGAGGCCGGCGCCGCCAACGCCGCGCTGTTCGCGGTGGCGCTGCTGGCAGCATCCGATGCTGACCTCGCGATGCGGCTCGCGCAGTACCGCGCCGCGCAGACCGAGCGCGCGCGCAACATGACGTTGCCGCTGTAGACGGCGCATGGCGCAGCCCCCGATTGTGGCCCCCGGGCAGTGGCTCGGGCTGCTCGGAGGCGGGCAGCTCGGCCGCATGTTCGTGCACGCCGCGCAGGCGATGGGCTACCGGGTCTGCGTGCTGGATCCGACGCCGGACTGCCCGGCCGGGCAGGCAGCCGACGAGCAGATCGTCGCCGCCTACGACGACGAGGACGCGCTGGCGCGGCTGGCGGCGCGTTGCCGCGCCGTGACGACGGAGTTCGAGAACGTGCCGGCGGGGACGCTGGCGCGGCTGGCGGGCCGTGTGCAGGTGGCGCCGGCGGCCGACGCGGTGGCGATCGCGCAGGACCGCATCCTGGAGAAGCGCTTCGTCGCCGGACTGCACATCCCGGTGGCGCCGCATGCGATTGTTGCGCGCATCGACGATTTCCGCGGCCTCGATCCGCAGCTCTTCCCGGGCATCCTGAAAACCGCTCGGCTCGGCTACGACGGCAAAGGGCAGGTCGCGGTGCATACGGTCGAAGAGGCGCGCGAGGCGTGGAGCCGGCTGCGCGGGGTGCCGTGCGTGCTGGAGAAGCGCTTGCGCCTGCGGCAGGAGATCTCCTGCGTCGTGGCGCGCGGTGCCGACGGCAGTGTGGCGGCCCTGCCGGTGGCGGAGAACGAACACCGCGCCGGCATCCTCGCCGTCAGCATCGCGCCGGCGCGCGTGGCGCCGGAGCTGGCGCAGCAGGCGCGCCAGCACGCGATGCGCATCGCCGAGGCGCTGCGGTACGTCGGCGTGCTGTGCGTGGAATTCTTCGTGCTGGAGGATGCGGCCGATGGCCACCTGCTGGTCAACGAGATCGCGCCGCGCCCGCACAACAGCGGTCACTTCAGCATCGACGCCTGCGTGACGAGCCAGTTCGAGCAGCAGGTCCGCACGCTGGCCGGTCTGCCGCTCGGCGCTTCCGTGCAGATGGCCAGTGCCGTCATGCTGAACCTGCTCGGCGACCTTTGGTTCGAGGGCGGCCGTCTGCGCGAACCGGACTGGGCCGCCGTGCTGCGCATCGCCGGCGCGCGCCTGCACCTGTATGGCAAGCACGAGGCGCGGCCGGGCCGCAAGATGGGCCATGTGACGGTGCTCGATGCCAGCGTGCCGCAGGCGATCGCGCGCGCCCGCGAAGTGGCGCGCGTGTTAGGCCTGCCGCCGGTGCGATGACGCGCGCCATCGATGCCGAGCAGATCGCGCGCGCGGTGCAGGTGCTGGCCGCCGGCGGTCTGGTCGCGCTGCCCACCGAAACCGTCTACGGCCTGGCCGCCGATGCCGACTCGCCCGCCGCGGTGCGCGCGATCTTCGCCGCCAAGGGACGGCCGGCCGATCATCCGCTGATCGTGCACGTGCGGGATGCGCGCGCGCTCGGGGCCTGGGCGCGCGAGGTGCCGGCGGCGGCGCAGGCGCTGGCGCAGGCCTTCTGGCCAGGGCCGCTGACGCTGGTGCTTCAGCGCAGCGGCCGCGCGCACGATGCGGTCACCGGCGGGCAGGAGACAGTGGCCCTGCGCGCGCCGGCGCATCCGTGGGCGCGGGCGCTGCTCGCGGCCTGGTGCGAGCAGCGCGGCGATGCGTCGGCGGCGCTCGCTGCCCCGAGCGCGAATTCCTTCGGCCAGATCAGCCCGACCACCGCGGCCCACGTGCGCGCCGATCTGGGCGAGAAACCGCACGGCAAGGTGGATCTGATCCTGGATGGCGGACCGTGCCCGGTGGGCATCGAATCGACGATCGTCGATCTGTCCACCGATACGCCGCGGCTGCTGCGGCCGGGTGCGGTGATGCGGTCCGATCTCGAGGCGGTGCTCGGCGTTGCCGTCGTTGATGCGGGCGCCGATGCGCCGCGCGCCTCCGGCCGGCTGCAGCGGCACTATGCGCCGCGCACGCCGCTGGAGCTGGTCGAAGCGACCCGTCTGCCGGCGCGCGTCAACGCACTGCGCGGCCGGAAGATCGCGCTGCTCGCGCCGCCGCTTGCGCTGTTCGACCGCACCGCCGACGTCGTGTTGAGGCTGATCGCGCCGCCATCGGCGGCCGAATACGCGCGCCGCCTGTATGCATTCCTGCACGAGCTGGACGCCGCTGGCGCCGAGCGCATCCTGATCGCCTGGCCGCCGGCCGGCCCCGAGTGGGAAGCGGTGCGCGACCGCCTGCGGCGCGCGCAGGCGGGCACGGGAGACTTGCCTTCTACCCCGTGACACAGGGCGCCGTTGGCGCGGCGCAAAAAGGTGCGCGGTGGCCTGCCCGTACGTCTTCAGCGACAGCGAAGAAAAGTCTCCTGATCGACGCCAGCCTGTTTGAGGATCGCCCGCAGCGTTCCCTCTGGCATGTCTCCTGGATGATTGGGAATCGTCGTGAAGCGCCGGCTCGTCGGGTTGAACCAGATCTCATGACTGCCGGCGGCCTGCCGGTGAAACTGAAACCCGAGCGACCTCAATCGCAGCACGACCTCGCGGTACCGGAAGCCCGCGAGCGACCCCATCAGCTGGCGACGATGAGCGGGTAA
>JANWUU010000092.1 GCA_025057735.1 Burkholderiaceae bacterium | reverse complement strand
TGGCGCGCCGCCCCGATGCGCCGAGCCTGCACGCCGCGCTGGGCCGGCTGCTGGCCAGCGAAGAGCGCTGGAGCGAGGCGCGGCAGGCTTTCGAGTCGGCCTACGCGCTGGCGCCGCAGCGGGCGGACTACGCCTTCAATCTGGCGGTCGCAAGCGATCGGCTCGGCGAGGTCGCGCGGGCGCGGACGCTCTACGAGAGGGCGGCGCAGCTTGCCGAGCGCGAGTCGGCCGCTGGCATCGACGTCGAGGCGGCGCGTCGGCGCGCCGCCGAGCTGGCGGCGAGCCGCTGAGGTGGCCATGGACGGCGGCGCACCGAAGAAGCGGCTCGGGGACCGGCTGATCGAGCGCGGCCTGATCAGCCCCGACCAGCTGCGCATCGCGCTGATCGAACAGCAGCAGCGCAACGCGCCCCTCGGGGAGACGCTCGTTGCGCTGGGTTTCCTGCAGGAGGAAACGCTGCGCGAGGTGCTGGCCGACGAACTCGGCGCGGAGTCGGTCGCGCTCGGCTCGCTGGTGCCCGATCCGCACGCACTCGCCCTGTTGCCGCGCGAGGCGGCGCGGCGTCACCGGGTCTTTCCGGTTTCGTACGAGCCCGTCAGCCGGCAGCTGAAGGTGGCGATCGCCGACTTGAACGACATCGTAGGGATGGACGCGGTGCGCGCGCTGGTCGGCTCGCGGGCGGTCGTGCGCTGGGCACTGGCCTCGGCCGCCGACATCCAGCAGGCGATCGAAACCGTGTACGGCCGCGCGCTGACGATCGAGGCGATCCTGCGCGAGCTCGAGACCGGTCAAGTCGACACCGACGCACTTCAGGGGGATGCCGGCTACGAACACCCGATCGTGCGCCTGGTGGACGCGCTGCTGACTGAGGCCGTAGTCGCAGGTGCCTCCGACATCCACTTCGAGCCGGAGTCGTCCTTCGTGCGCGTGCGCTACCGCATCGACGGCGTGCTGCGCCAGGTGCGCGCGCTGCACAAGCGGCACTGGCCGGCGATCGCGGTGCGGTTAAAGATCCTGGCGACGATGAACATCGCCGAAAGCCGCGCGGCTCAGGACGGCCACATCGGGCGCGTGCTGGCGGGCCGCGAAGTCAGCTTCCGCGCCGCCGTGCATCCGACCGTGCACGGCGAGAACATCGTGCTGCGGGTGCTCGATCGCAAGCGTGGCATCGTACCGCTGGACAAGCTCGGCCTGCGCGAGACCCAGCTCGCTCTGCTGCGCCGGATGCTGCAGCGGCCGGAGGGCATCCTGCTGGTCACCGGGCCGACCGGCAGCGGCAAGACCACGACACTGTACTCGCTGCTGATGGACCGCAGCCATGAGGGCGTCAATGTCATGACGCTGGAGGATCCGGTCGAATACGTGCTGCCGTTGATCCGGCAGACGGCGATCTCCGATGCGGTGCGCATGAGCTTCGCCGATGGCGTGCGCTCGCTGATGCGGCAGGATCCGGACATCATCCTGCTGGGCGAGATTCGCGACCAGGACACCGCCGAGATGGCGCTGCGGGCCGCGATGACCGGCCATCAGGTCTTCGCCACGCTGCACGCGAATTCGGCGCTGCGCGCGATTCCGCGCCTGCTGGACCTGGGCGTGGTGCCCGAGGTGCTGGCCGGCAATGTGATTGGCGTGGTCGGCCAACGCCTCGTGCGGCGCCTCTGCGAGCACTGCCGGCAGCCGTATTTCCCGGACGCTGCCGAGCGCGCGCTTTTGTCCCGCTTTCCGGACCCTGCCCCCCACCGCGCCGTCGGCTGCGAGAAGTGCGGCCACCGCGGGTACCGTGGCCGGGTGGCCCTGATGGAACTGGTGCGTTTCGACCAGACCATCGACGACATGATCGCGCGCCGCGCGCCGCTCGGCGAGATCGCGCGCTATGCGGTCAGCCAGGGGTTCGAGACGCTCGCCATCGACGCCCTGCGCCGGGTGGCCGCCGGCGAGACCACCTTCGAGGAGTGCTGGCGGGTCGTCGACCTCGGCGAGGCGGACGCATGATCCACTATCAGTACCGCGCGGTGGCCGCCGACGGGCGCGTCTTTCGGGGCGCGATGCCCGCCCTGAACGAGGCGGACCTGCAGGCGCGTCTGCAGAAGCTGAATCTCCACCTGGTGAGGGTGCGCCAGGTCTCGCACGACCGCCTGTCGCGGTGGCGCGGGCGCGGCATCGGCCTGCGGGACCGCATCGACTTCTACAGCCAGCTGCTGACGCTGCTGAAAGCCGGCGTGCCGGTGGTCGAGGCGCTATCGGACATCGGCGCATCGGCGCCACCGGGGTCGCCGCTGGCGCACGCCACTGGCGCGCTGGTGCACCGGATCGAGAGCGGCGCCCCGTTGTCGGAAGCGCTCGGCGAGCAGCGGGCGTTGTGCGACGAACAAACACTGGGTCTTTTACGTGCCGGCGAGGCGAGCGGCAGCCTGACGGTCGTGCTGGAGCGCATCGTGCAGATGCTGAAGTGGCGCGACGAGCTGGCCACAAAGGTCCGTAAGGCCGTCAGTTACCCGGCCTTCGTCGCCGTGGTCGTCAGCGGCGCGGTGACGTTTCTGATGGTCTTCCTCGTACCGCAGCTCGTGCAGTTCCTGCAGATGATGGGGCAGCAGCTGCCTTGGCAGACGCAGCTGCTGATCGCCACCTCGGATGCGTTCGTGCGCTACTGGTACCTGATCTTCGGGCTGCCGACCGCGGGGGTCCTCGCCGCGCAGGCCGCGCTGCGCCGCATGCCAGCGCTGCGGCTGCGTTGGGATGCAGCGGTGCTTAAGCTGCCGGTGGCCGGCCCCATCGTGCAAAAGATCGAACTGGCGCGTTTCGCCTCGACCCTGAGCCTGATGTACCAGGCGGGCGTGCCGCTGCTGGAGGGGATGCGTCAGGCCGAGGCGGCGCTCGCCAACCTCTGGCTGCGGCAGACCGTCGCCCAGGCCCGCGCCATGATCGGCAGCGGTGCCGGTATCGGCGAGGCATTCGCAGCCATCGCCGTGTTTCCTCCGCTGCTCGTCCGCATGCTCCGCGTGGGCGAGCGGTCCGGCGATCTGGACGGCGCGCTCACGCATGTGACCTACTTTTTCAACCGCGACGTCGACGAGTCGGTGGCGCGCATGCAGGCGAAGATCGAGCCGACGCTGACGCTGATCCTGGGCCTGCTGCTCGCCTGGGTGCTGAGCGCCGTGCTGGGCCCGGTGTACGACGCGGTAGGTCGGGTAAACCGATAGGTCGGTCATGGGCACGCAGGTCGTCTACGTCAGCGCGGCCGGGGCACTGGCCGTCGGCGGCGAGCGCCGCGGTGTACCCTGCGTGATCGTCGCTGACTTCGCCGAAGAGGCGTGCACGCCGGTGCAGTTGCCGCCGGCGGGCTGGCGCGACCGGCGACTGCTGCTCGAGCGCCGCTTGGAGCAGGAATGCGCCGACACGCCGTTTCGCGCCGCGCTTCCGCTGTCGGGCCCGCACCAGCCGCATGGGTGGACGCACGTGCTGGTGTCGCTTCCCGCGGCCACGCTGCAACAGTTGCTGGAAGAATGGGTCGCCTCCGGTCAGGAAGTCGTCGGCGTATGGACCACGGCCCTGGCGGCGGCCTGGTGGCTGAAGCAGGCGCACATCGACGTGCCCCGCGGACTGGTCGTGATGCGCACGCCGAGCGGCGTGCGCCACATCCTGTTGGCCGGCGGTCTGCCGGTCGTCTCCCGCTTGGTGGCCGAAGCGATCGATGCGGAGGAGCGGCTGGACCAAGCGCGCGAACTGGAACGCACAGTGCAGTATCTGCGCAACGCGCGCTGGCTCGCGCCCGACGAGGCCATACCGGCCTGGAACTGGGGGTTGCCGCCGGAGCAATTCCCGCCGTCGCTAGCGCGAGGCGCACTGCGCTGGCAGCCGGCGCCGCGGCTATCCGGGCTGCCCGATCCGGGTGAGCAGGGCGCTGCCGCCGTCTTCGCGCTGATGGCGCGAAAGCAGCCGCGCACGCAGCTTGCGCCGCCGGCGCTGCTGGCGGTGCGCCGCGCGCGCCGGTTCGCGCGCATGCTGGTCAGCGGCTCCGCAGTGGCCGCCGCCGCGCTGGGTTTGGTCGGTGCGGTGCTCGTGCATGCGGCGGCTGGCCTGCACCAGCAGCGCGCCAGCCTCGCGCTGGACGCACAGCGCGCGCAAGCGGACCTCGCGCAGGCCATGGCCGTACTGCAGCGGTCGAACGTGCCGCCGAAGACGCTCGCGGCTGCGCTCGCTCTCCATGGTCGGCTGACGGAAACACGGTCGCTCGAAATGGCCGACGCCTTTCGCCTGGTGGCCGCCCGGATCGCGGACCTGCGCACGCTGCGCCTCGAGGAAATCGAGTGGGCGCAGCCGCCGACGCCCGAACAGGCCGCGGCATGTGGGGCCACCAGTGCGGCGGATACGAAGGCCCTGCTGCGCATCGCGGGCCATTCGTCGGCCGCCGCGCCGCGGCCGGAGGTGGTCGCGGAGGGGCAGCGACAGCACCCCCCTCTGGCGGCGCAGCCCGGGGCGGCC
>JANWUU010000083.1 GCA_025057735.1 Burkholderiaceae bacterium | reverse complement strand
GTCGTCTGGGGCATGCCGCACGTGTTCGCGATCTTTCTGATCGTGGTCGCCTCCGGCGTGCTGAACGTCGCCTCCATGGCGACGGTCTTTGGCCAGGCGCACTACAAGCCGTGGGCGCGCTTCTCGGGCCTGCTGTCGATCGCGGCGCTCGCCGGCGGGCTGATGGTGCTGACGCTCGACCTGGGACGGCCGGAGCGGGTCGTGGTGGCGGCGACGCACTACAACTTCACCTCGGTGTTCGCCTGGAACGTGTTCCTGTACTCGGGGATGTTCGCCTTCGTCGGCCTGTACCTGTGGATGCAGATGCAGCGCCGTTTCAACCGCTTCGCGCGCGCCGCGGGCATCGCCGCTTTTGTCTGGCGCTTCGTGCTGACCACCGGCACCGGCCTGATCTTCGCCTTTCTGGTGGCGCGCCAGGCGTACGCGTCGGCCCTGCTGCCGCCGCTTTTCATCGCCATGTCGCTCGCCTGGGGCATGGCGGTGTTCGTGCTGGCGCAGGCGGCCGTTGGCGGGGCGGACGCGGACCTGCAGCGCCGCATGGGCAACCTCCTGGCCGTTTTCGTCGCGCTCGTCCTTTATTTGACGGCGGTCTACCACCTGACGAACCTCTACTTCGCACGCCAGACGGCGTACGAGCGCTTCATCCTGCTTGACGGCGGCGTGTATCCGTGGCTGTTCTGGGCCGGCTACGTCCTGATCGGCAGCGTGCTGCCGATGTGGCTGCTGTGGGCCAGGCCACGGTCGACGGGCACACTGCTGGCTGCGGCGGTCGCCACCGTGGTCGGCGCCTTCGCCGCGCTGTACGTGTTCATCATCGGTGGCCAGGCCTTTCCGCTGGAGATCTTCCCCGGCTACGAGGTCAGCAGCGGCTTCCGCGACGGGGCGGTCGCTTCCTACGCGCCGAGCCTCTGGGAGGTGCTGCTTGGCGTCGGCGGCGTGGCGGCAGCGTTCCTGATCGTGCAGATCGGCCTGCGCCTATTTGATTTTGTCCCGCGTCCGGCCAGCGGTCACTGATGCGCGGCCTGCTCGTCTCCGCCGCCCACAAGTCCTCCGGCAAGACGACGGTGACGCTCGGGCTAGCGGCGGCGCTGCGCGCGCGCGGGCTGACGGTGCAGCCGTTCAAGAAGGGCCCTGATTACATCGATCCACTGTGGCTGACGGCGGCGGCCGGCCGGCCGTGCCGCAACCTGGACCTGTACCTGTCGTCGCCGCAGGAGGTGGCGGCCGATTTCGCGGCGGCGGCGCAATCGGCGGACGTGGCGCTGGTGGAGGGCAACAAGGGGCTGTACGACGGCCTGGCCGTAGACGGCAGCAACAGCAACGCGGCAGTGGCGCGGCTGCTGGAATTGCCGGTGCTGCTGGTGATCGATGCGCGCGGGATGACGCGCGGCATCGCGCCGCTGATTCTCGGCTACCAGGCCTTCGACCACGAAATCCGCATCGCAGGCGTGGTCCTGAACCGGCTCGGCGGCAGCCGTCACGAAAGCAAGCTGCGCGCGGTCATCGAGCACTATACCGACGTGCCGGTGCTCGGCAGCCTGCACGAAAGCGCCGACCTCACGATCGCCGAACGGCACCTGGGCCTGATTCCGGCCACGGAGGCGGAGACGGCCGACGAACGGATCGCCCGCATCGCGCGCGCCGTGCAGCAGGGTGTCGATCTGGACCGCGTGCTGGCCGTCGCGGCACAGGTGCGTCTGCCCGCGCCCGTGCGGTCACGCCCGCGGGCCCATCCGGACGTGCGTATCGGGTTCGCGCGGGACCGCGCCTTCGGCTTTTACTACGCGCAGGATCTCGAGGCGCTGCAGGACGCGGGCGCGCAGCTGGTGGCCTTTGATACCCTGCGCGACGCGCGGCTGCCGGCGGTCGATGCGCTGTTCATCGGCGGCGGGTTTCCGGAGCTGTTCGCGCGCGAGCTAGCGCAGAACGCCACCCTGCGCGCCGATATCCGCGCCGCGATCGAGGCGGGTCTTCCGGTGTATGCAGAGTGCGGCGGGCTGATGTATCTGGCCCGCACCTTGCAGACGGAGGGCGGCAGGTTTCCGATGGTGGGGGCATTGCCGCTGGATGTGGTGATGGAGCCGCGCCCGGTCGGGCGCGGGTACATGCACCTGGAGGAAACCGAGCACTTCCCGTGGTGCGGCGGCGCCGGTGACGGGCCGCGGCAGATCCGCGCGCACGAGTTTCATTATTCGCGCGTCGCCGACGCCGATCCGTCGCTGCGCTATGCCTACCGCGTGCGGCGGGGCTTTGGTATCGACGGTGCGCGCGACGGCATCGTGTACCGCAATGTGCTCGCTTCCTATGCGCACCGGCGCGCGGTCGAGGGCGACCGCTGGCCGGAACGATTCGTGCAATTTGTGCGCGCGCGGGGCGCGGCCGGTCGCGCCTGCGCCGTCGGCTCCGCGCGCGAAACGGAACTCGCATGATCACGGTCACCGCTGCTGCGGCGGAACGCATCCGCGCTGCACTGGCGCAGCAGGACGATCCGAAGCTGATGCTGCGCGCCGCCGCCCGTCGTGCCGCCGACGGCACGGTCGAGTACGCAATCGGGCTGGACGAGCGGCGCGAGCGCGACACGGAGTTTCCCTGCGGCGACATCACCGTCCTCGTCTCCCCGCCGTCGCTCGAGCTGCTGCGCGGCATCGTGATCGACTTCGGCGAGTACGAGCCGGGGCAGCGCGCGTTTCTTTTTTACCGCGCCGAGGATCTGCCGCCCGGCGAATCTGCCTGCGGTGGCGGCGGCGCAATTTAGGCGCCGCCTCAGCGGTTCAGCGTTTCCAGCGTGACGCGGTGTTCGACCGCGAACACCGCCGCTTCCACGCGCGAACTGAGCGACAGCTTGGCCAAAATGTGGCGCACGTGCAGCTTGACGGTGTCGTGGCTGATGC
>JANWUU010000413.1 GCA_025057735.1 Burkholderiaceae bacterium | reverse complement strand
GGGATGGCGTAGGAGATGCCCGACGGCTGCGACAGCGCGCTTTCCTTGGTGCCCTTGACGGACACCATGTTGACGATGCCGACCACCCCGCCGCTGGCGGGGTCGTACAGCGGGCTGCCGCTGTGGCCCGGATAGGCGGTGGCATCGAGTTGGAAGACCGTAAACGCCCCTTTCTGCAGCCGGCGCACGGTCTTCGGGTCGAGGCCGCCGCCGGTCGGCGGCGGAATCGCGATGGGAGTTACCGCCGCCACCATCGCGCGGTGCGTGACCGCGAACGGCCCGAGCACGGTGCCGAGCGGGAAACCGGTGAACAAGAGCTGATCGCCCTCGGCTGTCGTGTCGGCAGCGGCCAGCGGCAGCGTCGGCAGCGTGCCGCCGATGCGCAGCAGCGCCAGATCGTGCTGCTCGTCGATCGCGGCCTGCACCAGGTCGCACACGCGGGCGGAGCCCAGGTCGCCGCCGGGCACGAGCACGGCGAGCCGCTCCGGCTCGTTGCCTGCCGCCACCGCAGGCGGCAGGACATGCGCGTTGGTGGCGATCAGGCGGCCGTCGGCGACCGCGAAGCCGCTGCCGAGAAAACGGAACGGCGGCGTGCGCGTACGCTGCAGCGTGCCGACGGCGACGACGGCGCGAACCCATTCGATGGCGGCGCGCGCCGACTGCCCGCGCGCGGGCAGAGCGGCCGCCGCAAGCAATGCCGCGAGCCAGCGGCGTCGCGAGGCGGCCGCGCGCTGCGCGGTCATGGTCGGCTCAGGCGCGCGACGCGAAGCGGCGCACGTACCAGCCGACGGCCTCGCGCAGCCCGCGTTCGACATCGTGCGTGGGTGCGTACCCGAGCAGCCGCTGTGCTTTGGCGATCGCCGCCTGCGAATGCCGTACATCACCCGGCCGAAACGGCGCGAAGCGCGGCGGCGGTACCTGCAGGTCCGGCCGTTCGGTACGCAGCGCTGCCACGAGTTGCGCGTGCAGTTGCTTCAGCGTGGTGCGCCCGCCGACCGCCACGTTGTAGACCTGATTGAGGGCGGCGCCATCCTCGACCAGCGCGGCGCGCAGATTGATCTGCACGGCATTGGCCACGTAGCAGAAGTCGCGCGACGTCTCGCCATCGCCGTTGATCGTGCAGGGCTCGCCGTGCAGCATCGCGCGCGCCCAGCGCGGGATCACCGCCGCATACGGGCCCTCCGGATCCTGCCGGGCACCGAAGACGTTGAAATACCGCAGGCCGACGGTCGGCAGGCCATAGCAGCGGGCGAATACGTCGGCGTACAGCTCGTTCAGATACTTGGTCACCGCATACGGCGACAGCGGACGGCCGATGCGTTCCTCCACCTTCGGCAGCTCCTGCGAGTCGCCGTAGGTAGAACTCGACGCCGCGTAGATGAAGCGCTTGACGCCGGCGTCCCGCGCGGCGACCAGCATGTTCAGGAAGCCGGTAGCGTTGGCGGCATGGGTGGCAAGCGGCGCCTCGATCGAGCGCGGCACCGATCCCAGCGCCGCCTCGTGCAGGACGATCTCGACACCCTGGCAGGCGCGCACGCAGGTGGGCAGATCGACGATGTCGCCCTCGATGAACTCGAAACGCCGCCAGGCCTCCTCGCCCACTGCGGCCCGCACTTCCTCCAGGTTCTCGGGTTTTCCGGTGGCGAAGTTGTCCAGCCCCACGACCTCCTGCCCGAGCTTCAGCAGTGCCTCCGTCAGGTGCGAGCCGATGAATCCGGCCGCCCCGGTCACGAGCCA
>JANWUU010000024.1 GCA_025057735.1 Burkholderiaceae bacterium | reverse complement strand
CAGCGCCCGGCCATCGAGCCGCGCCAGCGCGATGCGTGCGGCGAGTGCGGCCAGACGGTCGGCGCGCGACAGCGCACCGTCGTTCGTCCAGCCCGCGAGCACGCCGTCCCAGGCCGCGAGCAACGCGGCGCGCTCGGCGCTGCCGGGCGCCGTCAAGGCGGCGGCGATCTCGGCGGCTGCCTCGGTGAGCGTGCCGAAGTTCTCGCGCGCGAGCCGCGCCTGCGCCAGCACATCGTGCAGCGACGCCAGGGCGCCCGCGCGGTCGCCCGCAGGGATCCCGTCCTTCGCGCGGGCGGCGAGCGCCAGCGCCTTCAGCGTCAGGCGCGACTTCGCCGCCGCCTGCTGCGGCGGACAGCGCTGCGCGAGCCGTGCGAGCGTTGCCGCCAGTGCATCCTTTTTGACCACCGACTCTTCGTCGGTCTCCCAGGCGTAATAGGCGAGCAGCCGCCAGTCGGCCGGCGTCAGCGGCGGCCCTCGACCCGTCTCCACCGCGGCGACCAGTTGCGCGACTGTGCGCGTCGCGCGCAAGGCCAGGTTCAGCGCATCGACGTAGCGTTCGCCGTCCACCTCGCCGGGCAGGCGCGTGACCTCGGTGCCGTCGGCGCGGAACAGCACCATCGTCGGGTACCCGCTCACCTTGAAGCGCGCCGCCAGCGCCTGCGCCGCCGCATCGTCGCCGTCGAGGTACACCGGCACGAAGTGGCGCGTGCGCGCGATGAAGTCCTGGCGGTTGAAGACAGTGGCCTTGACCTGGTTGCAGGGGGGGCACCAGACGGCACCCCAGAACAGGAAAAGCGGCTTGCGTTCGCGCCGCGCGGCCGCGAAGGCCGCGTCGATGTCGCCGGCGAACCACGCGATCCCGTCCGCCGCCGGCGGCGCCGCCCGCACCGCACAAGCCGCCACGAGTGCCGCACATGCCAGCAGCGTCTTTCTCATGGCCGGAAGGCTAACGGCCCCCCGTGGCGCCCGCAAATTTCCGTTACAACTTCAAGCGCGGCGGCCTTTGCAGCGGCCGCGCCGATGCCGACAATGGGCCGTCCGCAATCGGCATCCGGTGCACCCGATGAAAGCGCTGAGATCTTTCGGTGTCGCCATGGCGGTGGCGCTCGCCGCGTCCTTGTTCGCCTCGACGGCCGAGGCGCATGGCCGCTGGCGCGGCGGGGTCGTCTTCCATTTCGGCTATCCGTGGTACTGGTGGCCGCCCGCGCCGATCTGGTACTACCCGCCCCCGCCGCCGGTGGTGATCGAACGCGGGCCGATCACGTACATCGAGCGCGAGGACGAGGTCGAGGCGCAGGACCGCGAGTCCACGGAGCGCCGGCCGCCGACGCACTGGTGGTACTGGTGCGAGGACGCGAAGAAGTACTACCCCTACGTGAAGGAATGCCCGGGCGGCTGGCGGCGGGTTGCACCGCAGCCGCGCCCGTGAGGAGTGCGCGCCATGACGGCGAAAATGCTTTCCGCGGCAGCGGCCCTGCTGCTGGCGGCGTGCGCGTCGATCCCCAGCGGGCCGACCCATCCGGCGCTGCCGGGCCGCACCAAGTCGTTCGAGCAGTTTCAACGCGACGACGTGGCCTGCCGCGAGTACGCGCTGGCTCAAATCGGCGGCCGCTCGTCGGTGGAGCGCGCCAATGAAAGCGCGGTGGCGAGCGCGGTGGTGGGCACCGCGATCGGGGCAGCTGCCGGTGCCGCGATCGGCGGCAACAGCGGTGCCGGCGTGGGCGCCGGCATGGGGCTGATCACCGGTGCGGCGATCGGCAGCGGCAGTGCGCAGGCCTCCTACGGGGCGACGCAGCGCCGCTTCGACGGTGCCTACCACCAGTGCATGTACGCGAAAGGGCACAAGGTGCCCGTTTACGGCCGTTACGCGCAGGCGCAGCGCCTGCGTCCGTACCCTCCGCCGCCCGATGCGCCCCCGCCGGTGGCACCGCCGCCGAACATCCCGCCACAGCGGCTGCCACCGCCGGACGCCCCGCCACCCCGTTGATCGGCGCTCGTCAAAGTACGTATCTCGCCGCACGGTCGACCGTGCTACCGTAACTCGCGCGGTCTGGGTTGCCGCGTGAGGGAGCACGGATGAGACGGGTGCCGCTTTATAGCCGTTCGAGTCGCGCCCTCGGCGCGCGCGACACCGGAGCGCAGCAACCCGCCGCGCCGGCCAGCGGCACCGTGCGGCCCCGGCCCATGTCCGCCTTTTTCGCGCGCCATCGCAGCGCGGCCGCTTTCGTCGCCGGCGGGGCGCTGGTCGGGCTCGGCGTTGCGCTGCACGCGGCGCTTTCGCCGCCCGCGCCGCGGCCGCTCACCCAGCGCGACATCGACCGCGCGGTGCTGCACACGCTGACCACCAAGCCGCTGCCGTCGCAGGCGGCGCTCGCGTACGAGAAGGTGCGCAAATCGGTGGTGCGCGTGCGCGGCATGGTGCCGGAGGCGGACGGAACGCTGAAGGAAGACGCGGTCGGCAGCGGCGTGGTGATCGTCGACTCCGGCATCATCCTGACCAACCTGCACGTGGCGGCCCAGGCCAAACAGTTGCGCGTCGTGTTCGCCGACGGCATGGAGGCCGATGCCACCGTGATCGGGATGCAGCCGGAGCACGATCTGGCGGTGCTGCGCGCGAGCAAGGTGCCCGATGATCTGCAGCCGGCCACCCTGCGTACGACGGCCGACCTCGCCCCCGGCGACCAGGTGGTGGCGGTGGGCTTTCCGTTCGGCATCGGTCCCTCGGTGTCGGCCGGTGTGGTCTCCGGCCTGAAGCGCGAATTCCGCTCCGCCAGCGGTCACCGCATCCTCACCAACCTGATCCAGTTCGACGCCGCCGCCAACCCCGGCAGCTCCGGCGGTCCGCTGGTGACGATGGACGGCGCGGTGGTCGGCATCGTGACCGCGATCCTGAACCCGTCGGAGGAGCGCGTATTCATCGGCATCGGCTTCGCGGTGCCGATCGAAAACGCCGCCAGCGGCGTCGGCCTGCACCCGTTCTGACCGAAAAAGGGAGACGCATGGACCAGAATCTGCCCCGCGGCCAGGTCGCGGCGACGATGGAGCGCATCCTCTACGAGGTGAAGAAGGTCGTCGTCGGCCAGGACCATTTCCTGGAACGCGTGCTGGTGGCCACGCTGGCGCAGGGCCATCTGCTGGTGGAGGGCGTGCCGGGGCTGGCCAAGACGCTGACCGTAAAGACGTTGGCCGCGACCGTCCGCGGCACGTTCAAGCGCATCCAGTTCACGCCCGACCTGGTGCCGGCCGATCTGATCGGCACCCGCATCTACAACCAGAAGAGCGGCGATTTCTCGATCTCGCTCGGCCCGGTGTTCGCCAACCTACTGCTGGCCGACGAGATCAACCGCGCGCCGGCCAAAGTGCAGAGCGCGCTGCTGGAGGTGATGCAGGAGCGCCAGGTGACGATCGCCGGCGAGACCTTCCGCGTGCCGGAACCCTTCGTCGTGATGGCCACGCAGAACCCGATCGAGACCGAAGGCACCTATGCGCTGCCGGAGGCGCAGGTCGATCGCTTCATGATGAAGGTGCTGGTGGGCTATCCGAGCGACGACGAAGAGCGGGTGATCGTCGAACGCATGACCGGGCCGGAGATCGCGGTCGCCGCCGTGACCACCACCGAGCAGCTCGCCGCGCTGCAGCGCGAGTGCCGGCGCGGTTACGTCGACCCGGCGCTGATCGACTACGGCGTGCGGCTGGCCGCCGCCACGCGCGAGCCGCACCGCGTCGGGCTGGCGGAGCTGGCCAAATACATCAGTTACGGCGCCAGTCCGCGCGCCACGATCCACCTGATCGAGGCGGCGCGCGCGCTCGCCCTGCTGCGCGGGCGCGACTACGTGCTGCCGGAGGATGTCGTCGATCTGGCGCCGGACGTGCTGCGGCACCGGCTGGTGCTGTCGTATGAGGCGCTCGCCGACGGCCAGAGCGCCGATGCGCTGGTGAAGCGGATCCTGCAGGCGGTGCCGGTGCCGACCAAGCCGCTGCACGGCCATGTCTCCTATGCCCGACCGGCGGCGTGATCCGGAAGCGCTGCTGCGGCGGCTGGAGTGGACCGTGCTGCGGCGGCTGGACGGGCAGTTGCACGGCGACTACCGCACGCTGTTCCGCGGCTTCGGCCTGGACCTGGCGGATCTGCGCGAGTACCAGTACCACGACGACGTGCGCCACATCGACTGGAACGTCACCGCGCGCCTGCAGACGCCGTACGTGCGCGAGTACCACGAGGACCGCGAGGTCACCGCGTGGTTCCTGCTCGATCTGTCGGCCTCCGTGGATTTCGGCTCGGCGGCCAAGAAGACGGACGTGGCGCTCGATTTCGTCGCGCTCTTGGCGCGCGTGCTCACGCGGCGCGGCAACCGCGTCGGCGCGCTGATCTACCGCAACGGCGTCGAGCAGGTGATCCCGCCGCGCAGCGGCCGGCGGCATGTCCTGCACCTGCTGGCGGCGATGCAGAAGCCCTCCCAGCATCCGAGCCGGCCGACCGACCTGCGCGAGCTGTTCGGCGCCGCG
>JANWUU010000400.1 GCA_025057735.1 Burkholderiaceae bacterium | reverse complement strand
CGCCTCCAGCAGGCGCGCGGTGGCGTTGTTGAAACAGGCCGCCAGCGCGGCATCGAGCGGCGAGCCGTCGATCTGCGCGCAGGCGCGCGCTAGTGCGGCGATGTCGTCGGCGCGCGCCAGCGGGTCGGCGGCGTAGGCGATTACCGTCAGCTCGCCCGCCCAGTTGGCCTCCGCGTCGCTCGCGCCGGTGGCGCGCGCCAGGCCGGTACGCGCGGTGGCCGCGCCCAGCGCGTCGCCGCGCAGCGTGTGGGCCGCGAACAGTTGTCGCCACACGCCGGGCGGGGCGTCGTCGCGCATGGCCAGCCGCGCGATGCAGGTCGCCGCCTCGTCCCAGCGACCGAACTTCGCCCCCAGCACGTGGTTGTACAGGAACGCCAGCTCGCCCAGGCGCGCCGCCGGCAGCGCGCCAGCGTCCAGTTCGCGCAAAAGCTGTGCTGCGCGCTCGGGTTGCGCATCGTGGATGCGGTCGATCTCGTCGAGCAGGGTTTCGTCGGCGCGCACGACGGCAGTTTAGCCCTGGCGCGCGGCCGGCCAGGGATGCGGGCCGGGCACGCGCGCGCCGAAGATCGCGCTGCCCACGCGCACCATCGTCGCGCCCTCGGCGATCGCCTCCTCCAGGTCGTCGGACATGCCCATCGACAGCGTGTCGAGCGGCAGCCCCTGCGCCCGCAGGTCCTCGAACAGCGCGCGCAGGCGGGCAAACGGCGCGCGGCGCGCGACGGGATCCGCGGCGGGCGCGGGAATCGCCATCAAGCCGCGCAACCGCAGACGCGGCAAAGCGGCCACGGCGTGCGCCAGCGCAGCCAGCTCGGCCGGCGTCACACCGCTCTTGCTGGCTTCGGCACTGATGTTCACCTGGATCAGCACGTTCAGCGGCGGGGCCTCCGGCGGACGCTGCGCCGCCAGGCGCTCGGCGATCTTCAGCCGGTCGACCGACTGCACCCAGTCGAAGGTCTCCGCCGCCAGGCGCGTCTTGTTGCTCTGAAGTGGACCGATCAGGTGCCACTCGCACGATAGGTCCGGTGCCGCCTGCCGCACCTGCGCGATCTTCGGCAGGGCTTCCTGAACGTAGTTCTCGCCGAAGGCGCGCAGTCCGGACTGCGCCGCGGCCAGCACGTGCGCCGCGCCGAAGGTCTTGCTGACCGCTACCAGGGCGATGGCGGACGGATCGCGCCCGCTGGCGCGCGCCGCCGCCGCGATCCGCCCCTGTACCCGCTGCAGGTTCCGTTGCACGCAGTCGTCCAGCTTGTCCATAATTTTCACGAGTATCCGGCACGGCCGCGGTCTTTTCCGGTGTTCGGATTCGGAGGCGGGCAGTAGTGTCGCGGCTGGACGTCTTCCTCCATCGGCAAGCCTATGTCGCGCATCGATATTTCCGAACTGCTCGCATTTTCGGTCAAAAACAAGGCTTCTGACCTGCATTTGTCGGCGGGCCTTCCGCCGATGATCCGGGTGCACGGCGATGTGCGGCGCATCAACATGCCGCCGCTTGAGCACCAGGACGTGCACGCCCTGATCTACGACATCATGAACGACAGCCAGCGCAAGATGTTCGACGAGAACCTCGAGTGCGACTTCTCGTTCGACCTGCCCGGGCTGGCCCGCTTCCGCGTCAACGCGTTCATGCAGGACCGCGGTGCGGCAGCGGTGATGCGGACCATTCCGTCGCGCGTGCTGTCGCTGGAAGAATTGCAGGCACCGCGGGTGTTTGCAGACTTCGCGCTGAGGCCGCGGGGCCTGGTGCTGGTCACCGGGCCGACTGGCAGCGGCAAAAGCACCACGCTGGCGGCGATGATCGACCACGTGAACAACAATCTGTACGGGCACGTGCTGACGATCGAGGATCCGATCGAGTTCGTGCACGAAAGCCGCAAGTGCGTGATCAACCAGCGCGAGGTGGGTCCGCACACGCTATCGTTTTCCAATGCGCTGCGCAGCGCGCTGCGCGAGGACCCCGACGTAATTTTGGTGGGCGAGCTGCGCGACCTGGAGACGATCCGGCTGGCGCTCACGGCGGCCGAGACCGGGCACCTGGTGCTCGGCACGCTGCATACGTCCAGCGCGGCGAAGACGATCGACCGCATCGTCGACGTGTTCCCGGCGGCGGAGAAGGAGATGGTACGGGCGATGCTGTCGGAGTCGCTGGTGGCGGTGATCTCGCAGGCGCTGCTGAAGATGAAGGACGGCAGCGGGCGGGTGGCTGCGCATGAGATCATGGTCGGGACTCCGGCGATCCGCAACCTGATCCGCGAGAACAAAGTGGCGCAGATGTATTCGATGATCCAGACTGGCAGCCAGTACGGCATGCAGACGCTGGATCAGTGTCTGATGGATCTGGTGCGTCGGAACATCGTGTCGGCGGCCGAGGCGCGTCAATACGCCAAACAGCCGGAGGCGTTCGTCGGGTAATGCATCCAATCCGCCGCGGCGCGTCGGCCGCGGCTTCTCGAGGTACCTTATGGAACGCGATCAGGCCACGCGCTTCGTGCACGAACTGCTGCGGCTGCTGCTGCAGAAGAAGGGGTCGGACCTTTTCCTGACTGCCGACTTCCCGCCGGCGTTCAAGATCGACGGCCGCGTGCTGCCGGTATCGCAGCAGCCGCTGACGGCGCAGCACACGGCCGAACTGGTGCGCGCGATCATGAACGACCGCCAGGCCGCCGAGTTCGAGGCGACCAAGGAATGCAACTTCGCGATCAGTCCGACCGGCATCGGCCGCTTCCGCGTCTCGGCCTTCGTGCAGCAAGGCAAGGTCGGCATCGTGTTCCGCGTGATCGCCGACAAGATCCCGACCGTGGAAGAATTGAACCTGCCGCTGATCATCAACGAGCTGGCGATGGCGAAGCGCGGCATCATCCTGGTCGTCGGCGCCACCGGCAGCGGCAAGAGCACGACGCTGGCGGCGATGGTCGGGTACCGCAACGAGAACAGCCAGGGCCACATCATCACGATCGAGGATCCGATCGAATACGTGCATCCGCACAAGAACTGCATCGTCACGCAGCGCGAGGTCGGCGTGGATTGCGAGTCCTGGAGCGTCGCGCTGAAGAACACGCTGCGCCAGGCGCCGGACGTGATCCTGATCGGCGAGGTGCGCGACCGCGAGACGATGGAGCATGCGATCGCCTTCGCCGAAACCGGGCACCTGGTGATGTGCACGCTGCATGCCAACTCGACCAACCAGGCGCTGGACCGCATCATCAACTTCTTCCCGGAGGAACGTCGGCGCCAGCTCTTGATGGACCTGTCATTGAATCTGCGGGCGATGATTTCGCAGCGGCTGGTGCCTTTCAAGGACCGCAAGGGCCGCATTCCGGCGGTCGAGCTGATGCTGAACTCGCCACTGATCTCGGATCTGATCTTCAAGGGAGAGGTACAGGAGATCAAGGAGGTGATGAAGCGCTCCACCGAGCAAGGCATGCAGACCTTCGACCAGGCGCTGTTCGACCTGCACGAGCGCGAGTTGATCTCCTACGAGGATGCGCTGCGCTTCGCCGATTCCGTCAACGACCTGCGCCTGCGCATCAAGCTTCATTCCAAGCTGTACGGTGGCGTGGCCGGTATCCACCAGGGCATCGAGCACATCGGCCTGGTCCGGTAACGAATGACACTCGCCGGCCGCGTCGCCTGGATCACCGGCGCCGGCAGCGGCATCGGACTGGCGGCGGCGCGCGAACTCGCCGCCGCCGGCGCTGCGGTCGTGCTATCCGGCCGGCGCGCCGAGCCGCTGGCGCATGCGGCGGCGGCGCTGCGCGCGGCGGGCGCGCAGGCGCAGGAGGCGCCGCTGGACGTGGCCGACGCGCCGGCGGTGGCACGGACCGCGCAGGCGATCCTTGCCCGCCACGGTCGCATCGACATCCTGGTCAACAGCGCGGGGCTGAACGTGCCGACACGTTTCTGGCGCGACCAGACCGTAGCGGGCTACGAGGAGGTGGTGCGCGTCAATCTGAATGGCACGTTCTACTGCACGCATGCGGTGCTGCCGGCCATGCGCGCGCGCGGCGACGGCCTGATCATCAACGTGGCCTCCTGGGCCGGCCGGCACGTGATGGCGCTGGTCGGCCCGGCCTACAACGCGGCCAAGCATGCCGTGGTGGCGCTCACCGAAACGATCAACATCGAAGAGGGCCGCCACGGCATCCGCGCCTGCGCGATCTGCCCCGGCGAGGTGGCCACGCCGATTCTGGAAAAGCGTCCCGTGCCGCCCTCGCCGGAGGAACGCGCGAAAATGCTGCAGCCGGAGGACCTGGGTCGTACCATCCGCTGGGTGGCCGAGCAGCCGCCGCACGTCTGCGTCAACGAAATCCTGATCAGCCCGACGTACAACCGCATCTACCTGGGCGGCCCGGACCTCTCGGGCCGCTGACGAAAATGAGCACCGTCTACGATTTCTCGGCCACCACCATCGACGGCCGGCAGCAGCCGCTGTCGGCCTACAAGGGCAAGGTCCTGCTGATCGTGAACACCGCCAGCCAGTGCGGCTTCACCCCGCAGTACGCGGGGCTGCAGACGCTGCACGAGCGCTATTTTGATCGCGGCTTCGCGGTGCTCGGCTTTCCGTGCAACCAGTTCGGCGCGCAGGAGCCGGGCAACGAACAGCAGATCGCCCAGTTTTGCGAGACGCGCTACGGCGTGAGTTTCCCGCTGTTCGCCAAGGTGGACGTCAACGGCGACGCGGCGCATCCCCTGTTCGTGCACCTGAAAGCGGCCGCGCCGGGCCTGCTCGGCAGCGAGGCAATCAAATGGAACTTCACCAAGTTCCTGGTCGACCGCAGTGGACGGGTGGTCAAGCGCTACGCACCGCAAACCGATCCGCTGTCGATCACGCCGGACATCGAGGCGCTGCTAGCTAGCTGAGGCGGGCGCCAGCCACAGCGCGGCGATAACTGCCGGCGCGCAATTCAAAGCGGAACAGGCGGCACGCGAGGGGCCCGTTGAACAACACGATGCGGCGCGTCTCGCGCAGCCGCATGTGCTTGGGCAAATCGAGGTCGGCCGACAGCAGCCAGGTGGTCCAGCCGCCGAAGCGCCGCTTCAGGTGAGCGGCGAACGCCTGCATCAGCGCTGGCAGATCGCGGTCGCCGGGCTGGCTTTGCACGCCGTACGGCGGGTTCGATACGATCAGTCCGCAGGCGGCCGGCGGCGCGACGGTCCGTGCATCGGCCACCGCGAACTGCAGCCGGCCATCGGCGAGCCACGGCCCGAAGCCGGCGAGCGACGCGTTGCGGCGCGCCGTCTCGATCGCCCGCGGCGCCGCGTCGCTGGCGGCGATGCGGACGGCCGCCGCGGCTGCGTGCTGCGCCTGCTCCTGCGCCTGGGCGAGCAGGCGCCGCCAGCAGGCGGCATCGAAATCGCGCAGCCGCTCGAAGGCGAAGCGGCGTTGCAGGCCGGGGGCGCGCCGCGCCGCGATCGCGGCGGCCTCCAGTGCGATCGTGCCGCTGCCACAGAACGGATCCAGCAGCGGCTGCGACGGGTCCCAGCCGGCCAGGGCCAGCAGCCCGGCGGCGAGGTTCTCCTTCAGCGGCGCCTCGCCCTTGTCGGCGCGCCAACCGCGCTTGAACAACGCCTCGCCCGAGAGGTCCAGGTAGAGGTACGCGACGCGCGCCTCCAGATGCGCGAACACGCGCACGTCCGGCCGCGCGCGGTCAATGAAGGGGCGCGCGCCGGTGCGGGCACGCAGGCGGTCGACGATGGCGTCTTTGACGCGCAGCGTGAGAAATCCCGCGTTCGACAGCCGCGAACCGGCCAGCGTCACGTCCACGCGCAGCGTCTGGCGCGCATCGAACCAGCGCTCCCACGCCACGGCATGCGCCGCCGCGTACACGTCTTCCTCGTCCGCGTAGGGCGCCTGGCCGACCTCGCGCAGCACGCGGCTCGCCAGCCGCGAATGCAAATTGGCCGCGTAGCCGGTCTGCAGCGTGCCGCTGAAGGCGACGCCACCGGCTTGCGGGGTGCACGCCTGCGCCCCGAGGCCCGTCAACTCCTGCGCCAGCAGCGCTTCCAGACCGCGCGGACAGACGGCGAAGAAGCGCTCTGGTCCGGCCACCATCGCGGCGCCGGCGTCAGAAGGGCTTCAAGACGACCAGCAACACGATCGCCGTCAGCAGCAGCACCGGCACTTCGTTGAACACGCGGTACCAGATATGCGAATGGCGGTTGCGGCCGTGCCGGAAATCCGCCAGCAGCTTGCCGCACCAGCCGTGGTAGGCGATCAGCAGCAGCACCAGCGCCAGCTTGGCATGCATCCAGCCGGCGCCGGCGCCGATGCGGTACAGCAGCCACAGCCACAGGCCGAACACGATCGCCACCACGCCGAGCAGCGTCATGAAGCGGTACAGCTTGCCGCCCATCAGCAGCAGGCGGTCGCGCTCGGGGCCGGGCGCCGGCACCATGGCCAGGTTCACCAGGATGCGCGGCAGGTAAAACAGGCCGGCGAACCAGGCGGTGACGAAGACGATATGGAAGGATTTGATCCAGAGCACGGGTCAGCCGCGCACCTCGCCGTTGCCGAACACGACGAACTTCTGCGAGGTCAGCCCCTCCAGCCCCACCGGGCCGCGCGCGTGCAGCTTGTCGTTGGAGATGCCGATCTCCGCCCCCAGCCCGTACTCGTAGCCGTCGGCGAAGCGCGTGGAGGCGTTCACCATCACCGAGGCGGAATCGACCTCGCGCAGGAAGCGCATGGCGATGGTGTAGTTCTCGGTGACGATGGCGTCGGTGTGCTTGCTGCCGTACGTGTTGATGTGCTCGATCGCGGCGGCCACGTCCGCCACCACGCGG
>JANWUU010000280.1 GCA_025057735.1 Burkholderiaceae bacterium | reverse complement strand
GCGGTGCATCCGCACGCGGCTGTCGCCGTCTTTGTCGACACCCATCGTAAAGCGGATCGAGCTGCGCCCCAGGTGCGTGACCGTGAGCCAGAAGTCGACGGTTTCGCCCATGCGGGTCGGCTTCAGGAACGTGGTCTCCAGTTTCACGCTCGGCAGCGCCAGATGGCGTTCCATCAGCAACTTGTCGAACGCGATTTCCAGCCCCTCGTAGAACCAGTCTTCCACCAGCGCATTGAAGATGTGGAAGTAGTGCGGGTAAAAGACGTACCCGGTCGGGTCGCAGTGCGACAGGCGGATGATGTAGGGCTTGATGAAGGTCATGGCCTGGCTCCGTCCTCCGTGGCCTTGCGCTGCGTGCGTCGGCGGATCCCGGCCGGCGGCCGCGCGGCCGCGCTCACAGGTCCGTGCGCACCTTCCACAGCTCCGGAAACAGCACCACGTCCAGCATGCGCCGCAGGTAGGCCACCCCGCTGGTGCCGCCGGTGCCGCGCTTGAACCCGATGACGCGCTCCACCGTGGTCATGTGCCGGAAGCGCCATTGCCGGAATGCATCCTCCAGATCGACCAGTTCCTCCGCCAGTTCGTACAGCTCCCAGTGCTGCCGCGGCGCACGGTAAACGGCCAGCCAGGCGGCTTCGACGGATGGGTCGAAGCGGTGCGGCTGGCTGCGGTCGCGCGTCAGCACCGCGGGCGCGATCGCAAAGCCGCGCCGGGCGAGCAGGGCGATCGCCTCGTCGTACAGCGACGGCGCGGCGAGCGCCTGCTGCAGCCTGGCATGGATATCGGCGCGATGCGCATGCGGCTTGAGCATGGCGGCATTCTTGTTGCCGAGGAGATATTCGATCTCGCGGTACTGCCAGGACTGAAAGCCGGAACTGGACCCCAGATACGGCCGAATCGCGCTGTACTCCGAGGGCGTCAGCGTGGCGAGCACATCCCAGGCGTGGACCAGTTGCTCCAGGATGCGCGACACGCGTGCCAGCATCTTGAACGCCGGCGGCAATTCGTCGGCCGCCACCGCCGCGCGTGCGCCGCGCAGCTCGATCAACGCCAGCTTCATCCACAGCTCGCTCGTCTGGTGCTGGATGATGAACAGCCACTCGTTCGGATCGGGCGAGCGCGGATGCTGCGCGTTCAGGATCGCATCCAGGTGCAGGTAGTCCCCGTAGGTCATGCTGCCCGCCAGCTCGGTGCGGGCGCCGTCGCGCGCGGGGTCGAAGGGCTCGCTCATGTCACGGTGCGGCGCTGGTGGAATTCGGGGCGGTCCCACGCGCCGGTGGCGAGTACCTCCCGCAGCGCCTCCACTGCGTCCCAGACGTCCACGAAGCGCACGTAAAGCGGCGCGAAGCCGAAGCGCAGGATGTCCGGCGCGCGGAAATCGCCGATCACCCCGCGCGCGATCAGCGCCTGCATGACCGGCCAGGCCTGCGGATGCGCGTAGCAGACCTGGCTGCCGCGGTAGGCGGCATCGCGCGGGGAGACGAGCTGCAGGCCGAGCCCGCCGCAGCGCTCTTCCACCAGGCGGATGAACAGTTCGGTCAGTTGGACCGACTTCGCCCGCAGCGCGTCGATGCCGGCGGCGAGCACCGTGTCCACGCCGCACTCCAGCGCCGCCAGCGCCAGGACGGACGGCGTGCCGACCGCAAAGCGGTCGATGCCGGCGGCCGGCTCGTAGTCGGCCGCGAAGTCGAACGGCGCGCGGTGGCCGAGCCAGCCTGCCAGCGGCTGCACAAAGCGCTCGCTGGCGAAGGCTTTCTGATGCCGGTCGGCCACGTACAGGAAGGCGGGCGCGCCCGGGCCGCCGTTCAAATACTTGTAGCCGCAGCCGACGGCGAAATCCACGTGCGCCGCGTTCAGATCGACCGGCACGGCGCCGGCCGAATGGGCGAGATCCCAGATCGCCAGCGCCCCGGCCTGCTGCGCGCGGTAGGTGATCGAGCTGAGCGAGTGCTTGGCGCCGGTGCGGTAGTTGACGTGGGTGAGCAGCAGCACCGCCACCGACTCGTCGATCGCTGCGGTCACCTCGTTGAAGCCGACCAGGCGCAGCTCGTAGCGCGCGCCGAGCCACTCGGTGAGCCCCTGCGCGATGTACAGGTCGGTCGGGAAGTTGTCGCGCTCCGACAAGATGACGCGCCGCTCGCGCATCGACACCTGCGGCCGCGCGGTCTGCAGCTTCAGTGCCGCCGCCAGTACCTTGAACAGGTTCACGGAGGTCGAATCGACGCAGATCACCTCGTGCGGCGAGGCGCCGATCAGGCGCGCGATCTTGGCGCCGACACGGCGCGGCAGCTCGATCCAGGCGGCCTCGTTCCAGGCGCGGATCAGCCGTTGCCCCCACTCGTGCTCGACCACACGCTGCAGGCGTGGCAACGTGGCGCGCGGCAGCGCACCGAGCGAGTTGCCGTCGAGGTAAACGACGTCCTCCGGCAGCGCGAAGGCCGCGCGCTGGGGCGCGAGCGGGTCGCGGCGGTCAAACTCGAGGCACTCTTCGCGCGTCATCCTCGTGCGGTCCGTCAAACGGCGTCAGCGAACGGCCGCCGCGCCGCCGCTCATGGCGCGGCCGGTGCGCGCAGCACCGCGCGCACCGGGCTGGCATCCAGCCCCATGAGCTTCAGGGGCAGTGCGATCAGTTCGTAGTCGCCTTCCGGCACATCGTCCAGGCGCAGGCCCTCCAGGATCGCCATGTTATGCGCGCGCACGCGCTGGTGCGCGTCGAGCGTCTTGCTCTGCTCCGGATCGAGCGAGGGCGTGTCGATGCCGATCAGCCGCACCCCGTGCGCGTGCAGCAGCTCGACCGTCTGCGGCGCAACGGCCGCGAACTGCGGATCCCAGGCCGCGGGCGAGCGCGCGTAGGTGCGCAGCAGCACGCGCGGCGGCGTGCCGGGCAGCCGCGCACGCACATGGCGGGGCTCGACGAGCGGCCGCGCGCCGGTGACGTGCAGTACGCGACAGGGGCCGAGGTAGGGCTCGAGCGGCACCTCTCCGATCGAGGCGCCCGCCTCGTCGTAGTGCAGCGGGGCGTCGGCATGGCTGCCGGTGTGGGGCGACAGCGTCAGCTCGGCGACGTTGACCGGACAGCCGGGGGCGATTTTCCAGCGCCAGCGGAACGCCAGCGGCGTGTCGCCGGGAAACACCGGATGTCCCGGCGCTACCGCGGGCGAGATGTCCCACAGCCTGTTCATGTCCACGGCGAGCGCAAGGCGCGCGGCAGCGGCGCTTCCTGCAGATGCTGCACGTAGCGGCTGTCGTGAAAGATGAGCGGTGCGCCGCCCGCGACGGCGAACGACTCCACCCGTCCGACCAGGATCAGATGATCGCCCTCGGGATACTGGCTGCGGTTGCCGCATTCGAACCAGGCCACACAGCCCTCCAGCAGCGGCAGACCCGCGTCGTTGTCGCGCCAGCGCGCGGCGCCGAACTTGTCCGCGCCGCGGGTGGCGAAGACGGCGGCGAGCTCGAGCTGGTCGACCGCCAACACATGGATCAGGTAGCGCTCGCAGGCGCGGAAGGCATCGAAGCTGTGCGCGCCGAAGGCCAGACTCCACAGCACGAGCGGCGGTTGCAGCGACACCGAGGCGAACGAGTTGACGGTCAGCCCGACCGGCGTGCCGTCGGCCGCGCGCGTCGTGACCACGGTCACGCCGGTGGCGAATTGGGCGAGCGCCCGGCGGATGTCGTGGCTCGTGCGCGCCTGCATGGCGGCGGATTCTACGGGCGCCTGCCGCCCGCGCTAGCATCGCGGCATGGAAGAGCTGTCGGCATGGACTGCGCTGGCCGAGCGCCGCATCGCGGAGGCGATGGCGCGCGGGGACTTCGACGATCTGCCGGGCGCGGGCAAGCCGCTGGCGCTGGACGACGATCCGCTCGTGCCGGAGGAGCTGCGCGTCGCGTACCGGCTGCTGAAGAACGCGGGCTTCCTGCCGCCGGAGCTGCAGGCGGTGGCCGAGATCGGCGCGCTGCTGGCGGCCGTGCAGCGCGACGCCGACGCGGCGGCGGGTGACGCCGGCCGCCGGCTGCGCGTGCTCGCGCTCAAGCTCGAGGCAAGCGGGCGTCCCGTCACGGCGGCGCGTGCCTGGCACGACTACGAGGAGGCGCTGGCGCGCCGCCTGCAGCGCCAGGGCTGAGCGCAGCGCGCGCGGCCTGGCTTAACCGTTTCGTCACCCGTGGAGGCATCGATGAGAAGAACGATGTTGCGTCTGCTGCTCGCCTGGGCCGTCGCGGCGCTTCTGGCCGGCTGCGGCTACAACGAGATCCAGCGCCGCGACGAGGCGGTGAAGGCCGCCTGGGCCGAGGTGCTGTCGCAGTACCAGCGGCGCGCCGATTTGATCCCCAACATCGTCAATACGGTGAAGGGCGAGGCGAACTTCGAGCAGGAGACGCTCACCCGCGTGGTGGAGGCGCGCGCCAAAGCCACCTCGATCCAGGCCACGCC
>JANWUU010000328.1 GCA_025057735.1 Burkholderiaceae bacterium | reverse complement strand
GCCAGTTACACCGTGAGCCTGCTCGATCCGCAGGTGATCCGTGACCTGCGCCTGACCGAACGCGGCTTGCGGATCGTCGAGCGGCCGTTCTCCAATTTCCTGCCACTGCCGGATGGGCGCTTTCTGAAATTCGGCGGGGATGCGGCGCTGTCCCGCACGGAAGTGGCGAAGTTCTCGCCGCGCGATGCGCAGCGGCTGTCCAGTTATTACACGCGGCTGGACCGACTGGCCACGCTGCTGAAGCGATGGGTGCTGGCCGCACCGCCGAACCTCGGCGGGCCGTTCGTCGTGCAGGGCTGGCGCGATGCGCTCGCCGCCGCGCGCCTGCTGTGGCAGTTTGGGCGTCTGCCGCCGCAAGGCCAGCGCGATTTGATCGAGGTCTTCACGAAGAGCGCGGGCGATTGGCTGGATGCGACCTTCGAGGCCGCGCCGCTGAAGGCGGTGCTCGGCTGGGATGCGGTGGTCGGCAACTATGCCAGTCCCTATGCGGCCGGCTCCGCCTACGTGCTGCTGCACCACTGCTTCGGCGAGGTCAACGGCAAGCCCGGCATCTGGGGGCATGCGATCGGCGGCATGGGCCGCATCACCGAGCTGATGGCGCAGGAGGCGCGCGCGCGCGGTGTGCGCATCGACGTAGCCGCTCCGGTGGCCAAGGTGCTGGTGGAGCGCGGGCGCGCGGTGGGCGTGTTGTTGGAAAGCGGCGAGGAGATCCGCGCGCGTGCGGTGGCCGCCAACGTGAACCCGAAACTGCTGTACCAGCAGCTGCTCGACCGCAGCGTGCTGCCGGAGCCGTTTGTGGAGGCGATCGACCGCTACCGCTGCGGCTCCGGCTCCTTCCGCATCAACGTCGCGCTGTCCGAGCTGCCGGATTTCGCCTGCCTGCCGGGCGCGCAGCCGCAGCCGCACCATGCCAGCGGCATCCTGTTCGCGCCCTCGCTGGCGTACATGGACCGCGCGTGGCGCGACGCCGAGGATGACGGCATTGCGCGCGCCCCGATCGTGGAAATGCTGATTCCGAGCGTGGTGGACGACACGCTCGCGCCACGCGGCGCGCACGTGGCATCGCTGTTCTGCCAGCAGTTCAAGCCGGAGGCGGACTGGGATGCGCTGAAGGAGCGTGCGGTGCAGGCGATCTTCGACGTCGTTCAGCAGTACTGCCCGAATTTTCGCCGCGCGCTGCTCGGCTGGCGCGCTTGGTCGCCGCGCGATCTGGAGCGCGAGTTCGGCCTGATCGGCGGCGACATCTTCCATGGCCAGTTGTCGCTCGACCAGCTCTTCTCGCTGCGACCCCTATTCGGCTACGCGCGCTACCGCGGCCCGCTGGCAGGCCTTTATCACTGCGGCAGCGGCGCGCATCCGGGCGGCGGGGTCACCGGCGCGCCAGGGCACAATGCGGCGCGCGAGATCGTGCGCGATCTCGCCTGATGCCGACGGGCGTTGACCTGGCGGGCCTGCTTGCGCTCGCCCTCTCGAGCTTCGTCTCCGCCACGCTGTTTCCCGGCGGCTCGGAGGTCGTGCTGCTGGCGCTGCTACAGCAACGGCCGGAGCTGTACGGGACCGCAATTGTCGTGGCCACGGCCGCCAACACGGCCGGCGGCATGACCTCGTATCTCATCGGCCGGTTGCTGCCGGCGCGCGCCGATGCGCGCGGCGTCCGCTGGGTGCGCCGCTACGGCTACCCCGCGCTGCTTCTGTCCTGGCTGCCGCTGATCGGCGACGCGCTGTGCGTCGCCGCTGGCTGGCTGCGTCTGCATCCATGGCTGAGCGCCGCGGCCATGGCCATCGGCAAGTTCGCGCGTTATGGGCTGCTGGCGGCCGGCGCGCAGGCGGCAGGCGCGCTTTCTTGAAAAACCCTTCGAAACGCGCGGTGCGCGCAGGGTGCGTTCGTATAATCGCCAGCCTCGCCCTGTTGCGGTACCCCGGAAGAAAGACAACGATGAAGATCCTCGTGCCGGTGAAGCGCGTCGTCGACTACAACGTGAAGGTGCGCGTGAAGCCCGACGGCAGCGGTGTCGACATCGCCAACGTCAAGATGTCGATGAATCCGTTCGACGAAATCGCGGTCGAGGAGGCGATCCGCCTGAAGGAGGCGAACGTCGCCACCGAGGTGGTCGCGGTGTCCTGCGGGGTGGCGCAGTGTCAGGAGACGCTGCGCACGGCGCTGGCGATCGGCGCCGATCGCGCGATCCTGGTGGAGACGGATGTCGAGCTGCAACCGCTGGCGGTGGCCAAGCTGTTGAAGGCGATCTGCGACCGCGAACAGCCGCAGCTCGTCATCGCGGGCAAGCAGGCGATCGACGACGACGCCAACCAGACCGGCCAGATGCTGGCGGCGCTCGCCGGCTGGGGTCAGGCCACGTTCGCGTCAAGGGTGAAGATCGCCGACGGGCGGACCGAGGTCACGCGCGAGGTCGACGGCGGGCTGGAGACGGTGTCCGTGAAGCTGCCCGCGGTGATCACGACCGACCTGCGCCTGAACGAACCGCGCTACGTGACCTTGCCGAACATCATGAAGGCGAAGAAGAAGCCGCTGGAGGTCGTCAAGCCGGCCGACCTCGGCGTGGACGTGACGCCGCGGCTGAGGACGCTCAAAGTCACCGAGCCGCCGGCACGCAAGGCCGGTGTGAAGGTGCCGGACGTGGCCACGCTGGTGCA
>JANWUU010000211.1 GCA_025057735.1 Burkholderiaceae bacterium | reverse complement strand
CACGATCACGCTGCCCGGCCAGGAAACGTTGACGGTGGAGCCGCTGGTGCGGCGCGGGGACCGCATCGGGCTGGCGGACTTCGATCCCTGCGTGGTGCTGCTGAACAACGACCTGTCGGCCGGCATTCCGGAGATCCTGCGCGATCTGCAGGAGCAGATCCTGCTGCCGCCGCTGCACGCCGGTTGGGCGGTGCGGCGCAAGTCCAATCACTTCGCGGCCTACGACGAGGTCGCCGGCGAGTTCGCGCGGCTGCTCGGCATCGATCCCTGGTTGATCAACCCGTATTTCGCGCGCTGCGGGCAGGTGAATTTCCACGAGCGGGTCGGCGAGGAGTGCCTGGCGAGCAACGTCGAGTGGCTGCTGTCGCGCGTGCGGGAAAAGTACCGCGAGCATGGCATTCACGAGCAGCCCTTTGCGATCGTGAAGGCGGACGCCGGCACCTACGGCATGGGCATCATGACCGTGCGCGACCCTTCCGATCTGCGCGACCTCAACCGCAAGCAGCGCAACAAAATGGCCGTGGTCAAGGAGGGCCTGGCGGTCACCGAGGTGATCATCCAGGAAGGCGTGCCGACCTACGAGAAGGTGGAGGACGCCACCGCCGAGCCGGTGGTCTACATGATCGACCGCTATGTCGTGGGCGGGTTTTACCGCGTCAACCGTGCGCGCGGCATCGACGAGAACCTGAATGCCCCGGGCGCGCATTTCGTGCCGCTCGCCTTCGCCGGTAGCTGCAACCTGCCGGATTGCCGGGCCGCGCCCGGCACCGCGCCGACCAACCGCTTCTACAGCTACGGGGTGATCGCGCGGCTGTCGCTGCTGGCCGCCTCGCTCGAGCTGGAACGCACCGGGCATCTGGCGGCGCGGCCGTCGGCCGCGGCGCGCGATGCGGCGTCGGCCGCGCGCTAGGCCATGGCACCGCCGCTGTCGGTCCTGCTGGTCCTCGACCCGCTCGGGGAGCTGAAGGCGTACAAGGATTCGAGCGTGGCGATGGCGCGCGCGCTCGCCGCGCGCGGACACCGCGTGTTCGCCTGCACCCCGGCGGAGCTCGCCTGGCGCGACGACCGGGTGCAGGCGCACGCCACGGAACTGGCGCTGCGCGCGGACGATCACGACTGGTACGCCGAGCGCGAGCGCGCCTGGCAGCCGCTGGCGCGCTTCGACGCCGTGCTGATGCGCAAGGACCCGCCGTTTGACGTCGAATACCTGACGGCCACCCTGCTGCTGTCGCGTGCGCAGGCGCAGGGCGCGCGTGTGTTCAACGACCCGCAGGCGCTACGCGACCACAACGAGAAGCTGGCGATCCTGGAGTTTGCGCATCTGGCGCCGCCCACCGTGGTCGCGCGCGACGCGCAGCAATTGCGCGCCTTTTACGCCCGCGAGCGCGACATCGTGATCAAACCGCTGGACGGCATGGGCGGGCGCGGCGTGTTCCGCCTGCGCGAAGGCGACCCGAACTTCAATGCCATCGTCGAGACGCTGACCCAGTACGGCACCCGCACGATTATGGCGCAGCGTTTCCTGCCGGCGATCGCCGCCGGCGACAAGCGCGTGCTGCTGATCGCCGGCGAGCCGGTGCCGTACTGTCTGGCGCGCATCCCGCAGCCGGGTGAGGCGCGCGGCAACCTGGCTGCCGGCGGCACCGGCCGCGCCCAGCCGCTGTCGGCGGCGGACCTGCGCATTGCACGCGCCGTGGGCCCGGTGCTGGCCGCCCGCGGCCTGCTGCTGGTGGGGCTGGACGTGATCGGCGAGCACCTGACCGAGATCAACGTCACCAGCCCGACGTGTTTCGTCGAGATCGCGCAGCAGACCGGCTACGACGTGGCCGCGCGCTTCGTCGACGCACTGGAACGCGAAATCGCCGCGCGTGCCGCGGCGCCCCACGCCGCATGATCGGGGTACTGGTCATCGCGCACGCCCCGCTGGCGAGCGCGCTGGCGGCGGCGGCCGCGCACGTGTACGGCTGCGCCCCGCAGCGGGCGCAGGGCGGCGTGCGGGCGCTGGACGTCGCGCCGGACGTGGACCTGGCCGCGACCGTGGCGGCCGCGCAGCGGCTGATCGAGGAGATCGACACCGGTGACGGCGTGCTGGTGCTGGTCGACGCCTTCGGCGCCAGCCCGGGCAACGTCGCCGCCCAGCTCGCCCGCGCGGGCCACGTCGAGGTGCTGGCCGGCGTCAATCTGCCGATGCTGCTGCGGGCGCTCTGCTATCGCGACGGCACGCTGACGCAGACGGCGGAGAAGGCGCTCGCCGGCGGCGGCGCCGGCATGCTGCGCGTCGCACCGCCCGCGCCGTCGCCCGCCCGCGGATGATCGAACGCGACTTTCGCATCGAAAACAAGCTCGGCCTGCACGCGCGGCCCTCGGCCCAGCTCACGCAGGTCGCCAGCCGCTTCCAGAGCGAGGTCTGGCTCGCCCGCAACGGCCGGCGTGTCAACGCCAAGTCCATTATGGGGGTGATGATGCTGGCCGCCGGACAGGGCGCGACCGTCACCGTCGGCGCCGAAGGGCCCGATGAAGCCGAAGCGGTGGCCGCCGTCGGCGCGCTGATCGAAAGCAAGTTCGGCGAGGAATGACGCGCGAGCTCATCGGCATCGGGGTCGCTTCCGGCGCACACGCCGGCATCGCGATCGGCCGCGCGCACCTGCTGGCGCCGAGCGAGCTGGAGATCCGCCAGTACCCGATCGAGCGCAAGGACGTGCTGCACGAGGTGGCGCGGCTGAACAACGCTTTCTCGCTGGTGCGGGCCGAGCTGGAGGAGCTGCGCGCCGAGGTCGCCCCCGGCGCGCCGAGCGAGGTCGGCGCTTTCCTCGACCTGCACCGGATGATCCTCGACGATCCGCTGCTGTCCGATGCCCCGCGCGACTTGGTGCGCACGCGGCTGATCAACGCCGAATGGGCGCTGACGATCCAGCTCGAGGCGGTGTGCAAGCAGTTCGAGTCGATCGACGACGCCTATTTTCGCGAGCGCTCGCAGGACGTGCGGCAGGTGGTCGAACGCGTGCTGCGTCGCCTCGCCGGCGGCAAGCCGGCGGCGGCCGCCGTGCGCCGCAGCGCCGATGGCGAGCGCTTGATCGTGGTCGCGCACGATCTGGCGCCGGCCGACATGCTGCACCTGAAGCAGCGCACCGACATCGTGCTCGGCGGCTTCGTCACCGAGCTGGGCGGACCCACCTCGCACACCGCGATCCTGGCGCGCAGCCTCGGGCTGCCGGCGGTGCTGGGCGCGGCGCACGCGCGCGAGCGCGTCGCCGAGGGCGAGCTGCTGATCGTCGATGCCGCCGCCGGTCGCGTCCTGATCGCGCCCGATGCGGCCACGCTGGCCGAATACCGCGCCCGCTTGCAGGCCGATGCGGAGCGCCGCACTGCGCTGCGCAAGCTGCGCGGCCGCAGCGCGCGCACCACCGACGGCATCCTGATCGAGCTGTTCGCCAACATCGAGGAGCCGGAGGATGCGCGCGAGGCGCTGGAGGCGGGCGCCGACGGCATCGGCCTGTTCCGCACCGAGTTCCTGTTCATGAACCGCGACCGCCTGCCGGACGAGGACGAGCAGTACGAGGCCTATGCGCAGGTGGCGCGCGCGATGAAAGGCAAGCCGGTGGTGATCCGCACGCTGGACATCGGCGCCGACAAGGTGCTCAATGAGGCGGCGCGCGCTTCGCTCGGCATGCACGACGGCACCCCGACGCCGGAATCGAACCCGGCGCTCGGCCTGCGCGCGATCCGCTACTGCCTCGCCTATCCCGAGCTGTTCCTGACGCAGTTGCGCGCGATCCTGCGCGCCTCCGCTGTGGGCACCGTGCGCATCCTGGTGCCGATGCTCGCGCACGTGCACGAGATCGAGCAGGCGCTCGCCTTCGTCGCCCGCGCCAAGGAGCAGCTCAAGGAGCGCAAGCAGAAGTTCGACGCCCGCGTGCCGGTGGGCGGCATGATCGAGGTGCCGGCGGCGGCGTTGTCGCTGCCGGCCTTCGTCAAGCGGCTGAAGTTCCTGTCGCTCGGCACCAACGACCTGATCCAGTACACGCTGGCGATCGACCGGGCCGATACCGCCGTCGCGCATCTGTACGACCAGCTGCACCCGGCGGTACTGAAACTGGTCGCCCACACGATCCGCACCGCCAACCGCGCACGGCTGCCGGTTTCCGTGTGCGGCGAGATGGCCGGCGACCTGGCGCTCACCGAGCTGCTGATCGGCATGGGGCTGCGGCAGTTCTCGATGCATCCGTCGCAGATCTTGGCGGTAAAGGCGCGCGTGCTGGAGACCTCGCGCCGCGCCGCGGCGGCGCTCGCCGCCCGCGTACTGCGCGCGCACGACCCGCTGGAGGTACGCGCCGCGCTCGAGCGCGCGGCGCAGCGCGCGGCATGAGCGTCGCCGCCGCGGGTTTGACAGCGGCGCGCCGACTGCCTAGCCTTTGGCCCTGCGCTGATTTGCTGATCCGCTTGCGGGCGCGCCGCGGCTGCCGCGGCAAAATCCGCTAAAGAGATCCGCGCGCCGGCGGCGCGCGTCAAGACGAACCCGATCGGCGCTGCCCGCTCGGGTTTTTTCTTTGGAGGATCCGCCTTGCGTCATGGCTCCGTCGGCGTGGTCGCGCCCAAGTCGATGCGCTTTGCCGAGCCGCTGCGGCTGATGAGCGGCGCGTCGATCGCCGATTACACGCTGGTGTACGAGACCTACGGGGAACTCTCGCCGGCGCGCGACAACGCGGTGCTGATCTGCCACGCGCTAAATGCCTCGCATCACGTCGCCGGCGTCTACGCCGACCAGCCGAAGAGCGTCGGCTGGTGGGACAACATGGTCGGCCCGGGCAAGCCAGTGGACACCAATCGCTTCTTCGTGGTCGGCGTCAACAACCTGGGCTCCTGCTTCGGCTCCACCGGCCCGATGTCGCCCGATCCGGCCACCGGCAAGCCCTATGGAGCGCGCTTTCCGGTGGTGACGGTCGAGGACTGGGTCGATGCGCAGGCGCGCCTGGCCGACCGCCTCGGCATCGGGCAATGGGCGGCCGTGATGGGCGGCTCGCTGGGGGGCATGCAGGCGCTGTCCTGGTCGCTGCGCTATCCGCAGCGGCTGCGCCACTGCATCGCAATCGCCACCACGCCCAAGCTGTCGGCGCAGAACATCGCTTTCAACGACGTCGCCCGCACGGCCATCCAGAGCGACCCGGACTTCCACGGCGGCGACTACTATCAGCATGGCGTCGTGCCGCGCCGCGGACTGCGCATCGCCCGCATGCTGGGCCACATCACCTACCTGTCGGGCGAGGACATGGCGGCGCGCTTCGGCCGGGAGCTGCGCAATGGCGACTACGCGTTCGGCTACGGCGTGGAATTCGAGGTGGAGAGCTACCTGCGCTACCAGGGCGAGAAGTTCTCCGAGTATTTCGACGCCAACACCTATTTGCTGATCACGCGCGCGCTCGATTATTTCGATCCGGCCAAGGACTACGGGGGCGATCTGACCGCGGCGCTGCGGCCGGCGCGGGCGAAATTCCTGGTGATCTCTTTCACCACCGACTGGCGTTTCCCGCCGGCGCGCTCGCGCGAGATCGTCGCCGCCCTGATCAACAACCGGCGCGACGT
>JANWUU010000194.1 GCA_025057735.1 Burkholderiaceae bacterium | reverse complement strand
CAGATCGAACAGCCACCAGGTGCAGCCGGCGAAGTAGAAGTCGATCACGCCGCCGACCGCCGCCCCGTCCCACAGCACGTTGTCGCGGAACAGATCGGCGTGCACCGCGCCGTGCGGCAGTTGCTCCGCTTGCGGCAGGCGTGCGAAGCCATCGTGGAAGATCACTTCCTCGGCGAGGAAACGGTAGGTGGCATCGGGCAGATCGCGCTCAAGCTGCGGCAGCACCGCCTTCCACCAGCCGAGGCCGCGCAGGTTGGGTTGGAACAGCGGAAAGTCGGCCGCCTCCAGGTGCATGCGTGCCAGCAGCGCGCCAATCGTGGCGCATTGCGCCACCGTGGGCTGTTCGACCGCGCGTCCTGGGGCGCGGGTGACGATCGCGCACGGCTTGCCTTTGAGTTCCGACAGCAACGATCCGGCGCGGTTTTCCTGCGGCATCGGCACCGGCAGCCCGCGCCGGGCCAGATGGCGCATCAGCTCCAGATAAAAGGGCAGCTCGGCGAAGGACAGCCGCTCGAACAGCGTCAGCACCCAGCGGCCGCGCTCGGTGTCGACGAAGTAGTTGGTGTTCTCGATGCCGCTGGCGATGCCCTCGTGGGCGCGCAGCTCGCCGAGCGCGTAGTGGGCCAGCAGCCCGGCGATGTCGTCGCGCGCGAGCGCCGTGAAAACCGCCATTCGCCCTAGAAATCGAAGCGCAGGAAGCGCGGCAGCGACAGCCCGGAGCTTAGTTCCTGAGTCGACAACGGTGGGCGGCCCTCGCGGTTGACGATCACGTAACTTGCCGTCGAGCCGGCCGGCGTGACGACGATCTCGACGACCCGGTTGCCTTGGCGGCGCTGTTCGATGCGCGTCTGCCGAGAGGCGTCGCGCGCCGCAGGCGGCCAGGGCTCCTCGGCGGCCTCGGTGAGCGGCGCCTGCGGCGGCACGGCGGGCGGCAGACGCTCACCCTCCGGCAGCCGGATCACGGTGCGCGGCGGGCTCGCGCCGCTGACCGCCGCCGGCGGCAGCGGCGGCGGCACCGTCATCGGCTCGGCCGCGGCCGCGCCGATGAAGGCGGCAAGCAGCGGTGCGATGGTCGGCGGGCGCATGCGCGCGATTCTACGCTGCGAACCTACAGATACAGCAGTTGCTCGCGCTCGGCCGGCGTGGAGGCGAAGCCGCGCTTGTCGTAGAAGTCGAAGATCAGATCGACGACGCGCGCGTCGTCGTCCACCACCTGCATCAGGTCCATGTCTTCGGCGTCGATGCGGCCCTGGGCGACCAGCGTGTCGCGCAGCCAGGCGAGCAGTCCGCCCCAGAAGCGCGAGTCGACGAGCACGATCGGAATGCGCCGCCCCTTGCCGGTCTGGATCAGCGTCAACGCTTCGAACAGCTCGTCGAGCGTGCCGAAGCCGCCGGGCAGCACCACGTAGGCGGCCGCGTACTTCACGAAAGCCACCTTGCGGGCGAAAAAATGGCGGAACCGCAGCGAGATGTCCTGGTAGGGGTTGCCGTGCTGCTCGCGCGGCAGCTCGATGTTCAGACCCACCGAGGGCGAGCGGCCGGCAAACGCCCCCTTGTTGGCGGCCTCCATCACGCCGGGTCCGCCGCCGCTGATCACGGCGAAGCCGGCGTCCGATAGCGCGCGCGCGATGCGCTCGGTGCGCTGGTACAGCGCATCGCCGGGCCGTGCGCGCGCGCTGCCGAAGATCGACACCGCGGGCCGGATCTCGGACAGCCGCTCGGCCGCCTCGACGAACTCCGAGATAATCCCCCACAGGTGCCAGGATTCGCGCGCCTTCTGCGCCGTGGCGCGCTCGGGCGACTTGACCGCCCGCAGGCTGGGGATGTTCTTCTGTCGATCCAACATGCGCTCGCTCCCGTGAAGACTCTGCTGCTCGTCGACGGCTCCAGCTACTTATACCGCGCCTTCCATGCACTGCCGGACCTGCGCACGTCACGCGGCGAGCCCACTGGCGCGTTGCGCGGCTTCATCAGCATGCTGCGCGTGCTGCGCCAGCAGTTTCCGGCCGACTACCAGGCGGTGGTGTTCGACGCGCCCGGCAAGACCTTCCGCGACGACCTGTATCCCGACTACAAGGCGCACCGGCCGCCGATGCCCGAGGACCTGGCGCGGCAGCTCGCGCCCATCCGCGAGGCGATCGACGCGCTCGGCTGGCCGCTGCTCGAGATCGAGGGCGTGGAGGCCGATGATGTCATCGGCACGCTGGCGCGGGCCGCCGAAAAGCAGGGCGTGCGCACCGTCATTTCCAGCGGTGACAAGGACCTGGCGCAGCTCGTCAACGAGCACGTGTTGCTGGTGAACACGATGAGCAACGAGCGGCTGGACCGCGCCGGCGTGATCGCGAAGTTCGGCGTGCCGCCGGAGGGCATCGTCGACTACCTGACCCTGGTCGGCGACGCGGTGGACAACGTGCCGGGCGTGGACAAGGTGGGGCCGAAGACGGCCGCCAAGTGGCTGCAACAGTACGGCTCCCTGGATGCCATCATGGCGCACGCCGGCGAGATCGAGGGCAAGGCGGGCGAGAACCTGCGCCGCGCGCTGCCTTGGCTGCCCACCGCGCGGGCGCTGGTGACGGTGCGCACCGACGGCGAACTGGCGCAGCGGGTGCCGCCGCTGGCGGCGCTGGCGGTGCGCGCGCCGGACAGCGCGCGGCTGCGCGAGCTCTTCACGCGCTGGGAGTTTCGCAGCTTCCTGCGCGAGCTCGACGCGCAAGCGCCGGCGGCCGCGGATCCGCCGCCGCCGGCGGCGGAGGCGGCGCCGGCGCCCGAGTACGAAACCGTGACGACCGCAGCGCAGCTCGACGCTTGGCTGCGGCGCATCGAGGCGGCGGAATTGACCGCGCTCGACACGGAGACGACCGCGCTCGATCCGCTGGCGGCGCGGCTGGTGGGGATCTCGCTCGCCGTGGCGCCGGGGCAGGCCTGCTATATCCCGCTGGCGCACCGCACGGCCGATGCGGACGCGCAGTTGCCGCTCGCGCAGACGCTGCAGAAGCTGCGCCCGTGGCTGGAGAGCGAGCGGCACGCCAAGGTCGGCCAGCATCTGAAGTACGACGCGCACGTGCTCGCCAACCATGGCATCCGGCTGGGCGGCATCGCGCACGACACGCTGCTGCAGAGCTACGTGCTGGAGGCGCACCGGCGGCACGACCTGGACGACCTGGCGCAGCGGCACCTGAACCGCAAGACGATCACCTACGAGGAGGTGTGCGGCAAGGGCGCAAGCCAGATCGGCTTCGACGAGGTGCCGCTTTCGCGCGCCACCGCCTATGCGGCCGAGGACGCGGAGGTGGCGCTGGCGCTGCACCAGGTGCTATGGCCGCGCATCGCCGCGGATGCGCGGCTGCGCTACGTCTATACCGAGATCGAGATGCCGGTGTCGCTCGTGCTGTTCGAGATGGAGCGCCACGGTGTGCTGATCGACCGCGAGCGGCTGGCGCGGCAATCGGCCGAGCTGGCGCAGCGCATGGCCGAGCTGGAGGCAAAGGCACATGCGCTGGCCGGCGAGCGCTTCAACCTCGGATCGCCGAAACAGATCGGCGAGATCCTGTTTGAGAAGCTGAAACTGCCGGTGAGCAAGCGCACCGCCAGCGGGGCGCCGTCCACCGACGAGGAGGTGCTGGAGAAGCTGGCGCTTGATTATCCGCTGCCGAAGGCGATCCTGGAGTACCGCACGCTCGCCAAGCTGAAGTCCACCTATTGCGACAAGCTGCCGGCCTCGATCGATCCGCGCACTGGCCGCGTGCATACCAGCTACGGGCAGGCGGTGGCGATCACCGGCCGCCTGGCCTCCAGCGAACCGAACCTGCAGAACATCCCGATCCGCACGCCCGAGGGCCGCCGCATCCGCGAGGCGTTCATCGCCCCGCCCGGGCACCGTATCGTCTCGGTGGATTACTCGCAGATCGAGCTGCGCATCATGGCGCACCTGTCCGGCGACGAGGGGCTGCTGGCGGCCTTTGCCGCCGGCGAGGACATCCACCGCGCCACCGCGGCCGAAGTCTTCGGCGTGCCGGCCGCGGAGGTGACCGCCGAGCAGCGCCGCTACGCGAAGACCATCAACTTCGGGCTGATCTACGGCATGAGCGCGTTCGGGCTGGCCGCCAATCTTGGCATCGACAAAGAGACGGCGCGCAACTTCATCGAGCGCTACTTCTCGCGCTACCCGGGGGTGAAGCGCTACATGGACCAGACGCGCGAGCTGGCGCGGCGCCAGGGCTACGTCGAGACCGTGTTCGGCCGCCGGTTGTGGCTGCCGGAGATCAATTCGCCGAACGGACCGCGGCGGGCCGCGGCGGAGCGCGCCGCGATCAATGCGCCGATGCAGGGCACGGCGGCCGATCTGATCAAGCTGGCCATGATCGCGGTGGCGCGCTGGCTGCGCGAGGAAGCGTTGCAGACCAAGCTGATCATGCAGGTGCACGACGAGCTGGTGTTCGAAGTGCCGCAGGCGGAAGTCGCACGCGTCCGCGGCGAGGTGCCACGGCTGATGTGCGGGGTGGCGCAATTGCGGGTGCCACTCGCCGCCGAGGTCGGCGAGGGCGCCAACTGGGACGAGGCGCATTAGCCTGCCGGTCCGGCCGTGGGGCTGTGATCGCGCTCACGC
>JANWUU010000153.1 GCA_025057735.1 Burkholderiaceae bacterium | reverse complement strand
GAGGCGGGCGGGCGCGGCGACTACGCCGGCCGCATCGGCGTTGCCGGGCACCTGCTCGGCGCCGATGCGCTGCAACTGGAATGGGGTTACGGCTCGGCACGCGCCGGCGTGCGCACGCGCTACACCGAGGGCGCGCTGCGCTACCGCCGGGCTTTTTAGGAGGGGGTGATGACGCAGATAGCAGCAATCCGGCGCCACCGTGCGGCGTTGTTGGGCATCGCAGCGGCGTGTGCGGTGGCGGCCTTGGCCGGCTGCACGACGGTGGACGTGGCGCCGCCACGGGCGGAACTGGAGCGCGGCGCGCGCTGGGCGGTGCTGCCACTGGCGAACCGGACCGAGACCCCGGCAGCGGGGCTGAGGGCGGCGGCGGTGGTGGAGGCGGTGCTTGCCGCGCGCGGCCTGAATCTGGTGCGGCCGCCGGCGGATCTCGCCGCCGAGACGCTGTTCGACCCGCCGCCGCGGGATGCCGCCGACAAGGGGCTCGCGTGGGCGCGCGCCAACGAGGTGCGCTACGTGATCACGGGCGCGGTCACCGAGTGGCGCTACAAGGTGGGCGTCGATGGCGAGCCGGCCGTCGGCCTGACGCTGCAGGTCGTCGATGTCGCCACGGGCCGCCTGCTGTGGTCGGCCGCCGGTGCGCGCAGCGGCTTCTCCCGGGAGGCGCTGGCCGGGGTGGCGCAGAAGCTGGTGCGCGACCTGACGGCGCCGCTGGCGCGGCCGTGACCGCCCGGACGCCGAAAGCGGCGCAGCCCAGCGCCGCGCCGTGGCGGCCCGCGCTGCCGCGCACCCTGACGCGCTGGCGCGTGGCCGCCGACTGGCGCTGGGCGCTGGCGGAAACCACGCTGCTGATGCTGGCGGCGATCGGCCTCTCCGCCTGGCTGCGGCCGCAGGATCCGCTGTGGACAGGTGCGTCGTTTCCCTGGCTGTGGCTGGTGGCGGCGGTGCTCGCCCTGCGCTACGGCTCCGTGCAGGCGGTGTGGGCGATGGGGCTGGCGCTGGCGGCCTGGCTGCTGCTGGACATGTGGCGCGCCCCGCTGGGGGAGTTTCCGCGCGCCAGCTTCCTCGGCGGGCTGGTTCTGGCGCTGATCGCTGGCGAGTTCTCCGACGTCTGGAACCTGCGTCTGCTGCAGGCGCAAAACGTCAACGTCTACCTGCAGGAACGGTTAAACGCGCTCACGCAGAGCCATTATCTGCTCGCCGCCTCGCACGACCGGCTGGAGCAAGAGCTGCTGGCGCGGCCATTTTCGCTGCGCGAGACCTTGTATGCGCTGCGCCAGCGCATCGCACTGCAGCCGCGCGCCGACGGCCCGCTGGTCGCCGCCGACTGGCTGTTGACGCTGCTCGCGCAGGCGTGCCGGCTGGAGGCGGCGGCAATCGTGCCGGTGCGCGACGGCCGGACGCTGGCGCAGCCCGTGGCCGTCTTCGGGCCGTTCGGCGCCGAGGGGCCGGTTGCGGCCGACGATCCGATGCTGCGCGAGGCGCTGGCGCGCGGCGAGCTGATGCACGTGCAGAGCGAGCCGATGATCGATCCGGACCGCACCAGCCGCTATGTGGTCTGCGCGCCGATCGTGTGCGCCGACGGCCGCATCCTGGCGGTGCTCTTGGTCGAGCGGATGGCCTTCACCGCGCTGACGCTGGAGACGCTGCAGTTCATGACCGTGCTGGCTGCCTACTACGCCGACAGCGTCGATGCGGCGCCGGCCGTGGCCGCTGTGCAGGCGCGCTTCCCGGACTGCCCGGCCGAATTCGCCGCCGAGCTGGGCCGCGTGCAGCGGCTGCTGAGGACCACCTTCGTGCAATCGTCGCTGGTGGCCTTCGCGCTGCCGCCAGAGGCGGCAGCGGCCGCCGAATGGTCGCAGCGGCTGCAACAGGTGCGGCGCGGGCTGGACATGACGTGGCTCGCGGTCCGAGACGGGCGCCGCACGTTGGTGGTGCTGCTGCCCCTGACCGCGGGCGACGGCGTTGGCGGCTTCCTGGAGCGCGCGGCCGCCACGCTGCGCGCACGCCACGGCGCAGACTGGACGGCGGCGGGCATCACCGCCCGCAGCGCCGCGGTCGGCGACGCGCCGCTGGCGGACCAGTTGGCCGCCCTGCTCGGAGCCGACGATGCTTAAGCTGTGGTCGGGCGCGCTCGGCTTCGAGTCGCTCGCGCTGCTGATGCTGGCGCGCGGCGATGCGGCGCTCGCCACCGCCCTCGCCTATCTGCTGCCGCATGCGGCGGCCAGCGCACTGGCGGCCCTGGCCGCCTGGCGGCTGCTGCCGCGGCCGTACCGGGCGCCGCGCCGCTACGCCCTGCTGTCGCTGTTCGGCTTCAACTTCTTCGTGCCCGTGCTGGGCCTGGCGGCGACCCTGACCGGTATCGTCGCCGGGCACCTGTTCCCGCAGCTGCTGCGGCCGCGTCTTTTTGTCGAGGTCGCGCGGCCGCGCTTCCTGGCCGATACGCCGACCGAACGCGAACGGCTGCGCGGGGCCGCCGCGCGGGCGCACCTGCTGAACCGCGACGCCGCGGCCGGCTCGCGGGTGGCGGCCCTGCTGGCCGTGGGGGCCGCCGCGCATGCCGGCAGCCTGCTGCGCGAGCTGCTGTCGGATCCAGAGGAGGAACTGCGGCTGCTCGCCTACGGACTGCTGGACCGGCAGGAGAAGCGCATTACGGCGGCGCTGGCGCGCGAGCGGCGGCTGCTCGCGGAGGCCGAGGCGCTGGGGGACCGCGACATCGTGCGCGAGATCTGCGGCCGCATCGGGGCGCTGTACTGGGAGTTGGTGTATGCCGATCTGGCGCAGGGCGAGACGGAGCGCTTCGCGCTTGCGCAGGCGCTTTCCTTTACGGAACGCGCCCTGCGGGGCGACGCCACCGACGGCGCACGCTGGCTGCTGATCGCGCGCATCCGCCTGCGGCGCGGCGAGCTGGCGCAGGCCGACGACGCCCTGCGCGAAGCGTCGGCTCGGGGCTGCCCGCGCGCCCG
>JANWUU010000090.1 GCA_025057735.1 Burkholderiaceae bacterium | reverse complement strand
CATGGCGCGGCGCGTGGCGCTGGCGCGCACGATCGCGCTCGATCCGGAGTTGATCATGTACGACGAGCCGTTCACCGGCCTCGATCCGATCTCGCTTGGCGTCGCCGCCAACCTGATCCGCCGCTTGAACGACGCCACCGGCGCCACCTCGCTGATCGTCTCGCACGATGTCGAGGAGTGCTTCCAGATCTGCGACTACGCGTACCTGATGGCCGCCGGCCGGGTGGTGGCACACGGCACGCCGCAGCAACTGCGCGCATCCGCCGATCTGCAGGTGCGCCAGTTCATCCGCGGCGAGGTCGACGGGCCGGTGCCGTTTCACTATCCCGCGCCCTCCGTGGCGCAGGATTTCGGCGTGCCGGCATGAGGGCGCTCGAAGGGGTCCGCCGGCTGGGCGCAGCGGCGCTGGCAGTGCTGCGCGCGCTCGGCCACCACGCGGCGTTCTTCGTCGAGCTGCTGCGTCATCTGCCGGCGGCGCTGCGGCGCTTCTTCCTGGTCGTCGCGCAGATTCACGCGATCGGCAACTACTCGGTGGTGATCATCGTCGCCTCCGGCTTGGCCGTCGGCTTCGTGCTCGGGCTGCAGGGGTACTACACGCTGTCGCGCTATGGGGCGGCGGAAAGCCTCGGCCTGCTGGTGGCGCTGTCGCTGACGCGCGAACTGGGCCCGGTGGTGACGGCCCTGCTGTACGCCGGGCGCGCCGGCACGTCGTTGACGGCCGAGATCGGACTGATGAAGGCCGGCGAGCAGCTGGCGGCGATGGAGATGATGGCGGTGGATCCGAAGAGCCGCGTGCTGGCGCCGCGTTTCATCGCCGGCATCATCGTCATGCCGCTGCTGGCGGCGATGTTCTCCGCGGTCGGCATCCTGGGCGGCTACGTCGTCGGCGTGTTGCTGATCGGCATCGACGCCGGCCAATTCTGGTCGCAGATGCGAGATGGCGTGGACGTGTTCGCCGACGTCGGCAACGGCATCGTGAAAAGTTTCGTGTTCGGCGTGGCGTGCACGCTCGTCGCGCTCTACCAGGGCTACGAGGCGCAGGCCACGCCGGAGGGCGTCTCGCAGGCCACCACCCGCACGGTGGTGATTTCGTCGCTCGCCGTGCTGGTGCTCGACTTCGTGCTGACGGCGATGATGTTCAGCACGCCGTAAGGAGTGTCCGATGAGCAGAAAAGGCATCGAAACCCTGGTCGGCCTGTTCGTCCTGGTCGGCTTCCTGGCCATCGTGTTCCTCGCCTTGCAGGCGGCCAACCTGGCAAGCTTCAACAGCGGGTCCACCTATCGCGTCAGCGCGCGCTTCGACAACATTGGGGGCCTGAAGGTGCGCGCGCCGGTGAAGAGCGCCGGGGTGACGGTCGGCCGCGTGGTCTCGATCTCGCTGGACACGAAGACCTACCAGGGCCTGGTGACGATGGAAATCGAGAGCCGCTTCCAGTTTCCGAAAGACACCTCCGCCAAGATTCTGACCGCCGGGCTGCTCGGCGACCAGTACATCGGGCTGGAGCCCGGCGGCGACGACAAGAACCTTGCCGACGGCGACACCATCCGTCTGACGCAGTCGGCCGTGGTGCTGGAGAACCTGATCGGTCAGTTTCTTTACAACAAGGCGGCCGAGACGCCGGCTGCCGAACGCAAGTGAGGTCGCGATGGGCGCGCGCCTGATCGCCGCCACCCTGCTCGTGCTGGCTGCGGCCGGCTGCGCCAGCATCCCGCCCGACGCCGGCCGCAACCCGGCCGATCCGCTCGAGGTCTACAACCGGCACGTATTCGAGTTCAACGAGCGGCTGGACCGCTATGTGGTCAAGCCCATCGCCGAGGGCTACGTCAAGGCGGTGCCGGAGCCGGTGCGCGACTGCATCGGCAACGTGTTCCGCAATCTGGGCGACGTCGGCAACGCCGTCAACAATCTGCTGCAGGGCAAATTCTTCGAGGCGAGCGCCGACCTGTGCCGGGTGGCGATCAACAGCACGGTTGGGCTGTTCGGATGTTTCGACGTCGCTTCGCGCATGGGACTGGCGCGCAGCAACGAGGACTTCGGTCAGACCCTGGGCCGCTGGGGCATCGGCCCCGGGCCTTACTTCGTGCTGCCGTTGCTGGGCCCGAGCACGATCCGCGACGCCTTCGGCCGCGTGGCGGACGCCTACGGCGATCCGCTGACCTATCTCGACTCTGCGCGCGTGGCGATCGGGGCGCAGACGCTGCGCGTGATCGACACCCGCGCCGGCCTGCTGGAAGCCTCGCGGCTGCTGGAGGGCGCCGCGCTGGACCGCTACCAGTTCGTGCGGGACGCCTATCTGCAGCGGCGCCGCAACCTGATTTACGACGGCAACCCGCCGCGCGAGCGGGAGCCAGAGGAGGAGCCGGCGCGCGAAGGCGGCGCCGCGGATCGACCGGCGGCTCCGCTCGGACGTTGAGACCACCTGAGGGGATGCCCGGGCGCCCGTCGGGCGCGCCTTACAATCCCGGCTGCTGCTGTGCGTACCGCCCGTCGGGCGGGCGTGTCTCGTCGTGAGTGAATGCCATGCGAAATTCCAGACGCCACTTCCTTCCGGCTGCGCTGCTGCTGTGGGTCGGCACGCTGGCGGCCGCAGCCGCGCAGCCGGCCGCGCAGGCGGCGGCCCTGCCGCCCGATGCCCTGGTGCACAACCTGTCGACCGAGGTGCTGGACACGATCCGTAAGGACAAGGCGCTGCAGAGCGGCGATTTCGCCCGCCTGCAGCAACTGGTGGACGAGAGGATCCTGCCGCACGTCAACTTCGAAAAGATGACCCGCCTGGCGGTCGGCCGCGGCTGGCGCGACGCCTCGCCCGAGCAGCGGCAGGCGCTGACGCGCGAATTCCGTACCCTGCTGGTGCGGACCTACAGCGGAGCGCTCTCTCAGGTGCGCGACCACCAGGTGAAGCTGCTGCCGTTTCGGCCCGCGAGCGCCGACGACGTCATCGTGCGCACGCAGATCGTCGCCTCGCGCGGCGAGCCGATCCAGCTCGACTACCGCCTGGAGAAGACCGACTCGGGGTGGAAGATCTACGACGTCAATGTGCTCGGCGTGTGGCTGGTGGAGAACTACAAGAACCAGTTTGCCAGCCAGATCAACCAGGGCGGCATCGACGGCCTGATCAAGCATTTGTCGGAACTGAACCGCAGTGCCGACGGC
>JANWUU010000296.1 GCA_025057735.1 Burkholderiaceae bacterium | reverse complement strand
GCCGTCGCCCGATAGACTTCGGGTATGGACGCGCAGGGATCCGCCGCCGATCGAGCCGACGAGGACGATGCGTTCCTCGCGCGCGCCGCGCGCGGGGTGGAGGTCGTCGAAGGCGAGGCTGCCGTGCACGGCGATGACGCGCTGTACATGCGGCTGGCGCTGGACCAGGCGCACAACGCGTGGGCGCTGGGCGAGGTTCCCGTCGGCGCGGTGATTGTCAAGGACGGGCAGGTGATCGCCACCGGCTTCAACCAGCCGATCGGGCATGCCGACCCGACCGCGCACGCGGAAATCCAGGCGATTCGGGCCGCCGCCGAGCGGCTGGGCAATTACCGGCTCAACCATTGCACGCTGTACGTAACGCTGGAACCCTGCGCGATGTGCGCGGGCGCCATCATGCATGCCCGCATCGCGCGCGTGGTGTACGGCGCCGCCGATCCGAAAACGGGCGCCTGCGGCAGCGTGGTGGACCTTTTTGCCGTGCCGCGCCTGAACCATCATGCCCGCGTGGTGGGCGGCGTTCTGGCGGGCGAGTGCGCGGCGGTGCTGTCGCGTTTCTTCGCCGAGCGGCGCGGCACGCCGCGCGCGGAGACGGAGCCGCCGGCGCGAGACGATGGCGCGGCGTAGGGCGGTCGGGATCGTCGCTCCCTCGGGCTTCCTGCCCGACCCGCGGACAATGGACCGCGCCGCATCGGCGTTCGCCGCCCGCGGTTGGCAGGTGTTGGCCGGCGAGAGCTGCTTCGCCCGTCACCAACGCTTCGCCGGCCCCGACGACCTGCGCGCCGCCGAGCTGCAGCGCTTCTGCTGCGACCGATCGCTCGATCTGGTGCTGGCGGCCCGCGGCGGTTACGGCCTGACGCGCATCCTCGGCAGGCTCGACTTCGACGCCATCGCCGCGGCACGCCCGACCGTCTGCGGCTACAGCGACTTCACCGCCTTCAACCTGGCGTACCTGGCGCGCGCCGGGAGGGTCAGCCTGCACGGCCCTACGGCCACCGATTTTGGCGCACAGACGCCCGATGCGTGGACGCTCGCCAATTTTTTCGCCGTTCTGGACGAGGCGGATTACGAGACCGAATTCGATGCCGACGGCCCGCGGTGCGCCGTTTCCGGGCCCTTATGGGGCGGCAATCTGGCGCTGGTGTGCGCACTGCTCGGCACCCCGTATCTGCCGCGGCTGCGCGGAGGCATCCTCTTCCTGGAGGACGTCAACGAGCCGGCGTACAAGATCGAGCGCATGCTGCTGCAGCTCGAGCAAGCCGGCGTGCTCCCGCGGCAGAAAGCGCTGCTGCTCGGCCACTTCGATCCGGTGCCGCCGCAGGCGAACGACAACGGTTTCTCGCTAACGGAGGTCATTGCGGGGCTGCGCGAGCGGCTGCGGATTCCGGTCGTCACGGGCCTGCCGTTCGGCCATGTCGCGCGCAAACTGACGTTGCCGGTCGGTGCCACCGTTAACCTCACGGTCGGCGGTGCCGTGGCCCGCCTCGGCTGGCGTCGCCCCGACTTGGGCCGGGCGGCGCGCGGCGCCGGCCGTGCGCTTGCCGGCGGTGCGCGCGCGGGATCGGTGCCCTAATTTTCCGCCTCGGCGATACGGGTCTGCCCGTATCATCGGCCGCATGTCCGGTCCATTAACCCGCTTCGGCATCGCCGTCGAGTCGCGCGAGCAGCGCCAGGAGAAGATCCTCGCCGGCGTGATCGCCTCCGTGTACCGGCAGGTGCCGCAATCGGTGCTCGGCAGCATCGTCGGGGCCGTGGCGCTGATCGCCGTGCTCTGGCAGACGCACGACCAGCTGATGCTCAATGCGTGGTTCATCGGCATGCTGCTGGAGTCGCTGGCGCGCCTGCGGGTGGCGCGTGCGTTCCGCACCGCGGGCACCGAGGTCGCGCAGGTCAGGCGCTGGGCCAACCGTTGGACGGTGCTGGCGGCGGCCGCCGGCCTGCTGTGGGGTGCCGCCGGCGTGCTGTTCTTTGCCCCCAACCAGCCGTTGCAGCAACTCGTGCTGGTGGCCGTGATCCTGGGCGTCACGTTCGGCTCGCTGACGCTGTATGCCACGCATCGGCCGGCGCTGTTCGCCTTCCTGCCGCTCGCTCTGCTGCCGCTGATTGCGCGCATGGTGCTGCAGCAGGATCCGGCCTATTACACCGCGGCGGCGGTGGTATTCGCGGTGTTCGGTTTCACGACCTTTCTGGCCCGCAACTTCGGCGAGGCCATGTTCGAATCGGTCAAGAACAACTACGAGAATGAGGTGCTCGTCGCGCAGCTGATGGCGGAGAAAAAGGTCGCGGAAGACGCGCGCCGCGATGCCGAGATGGCGACGCGCTCGAAGACGCAATTCTTCGCCGCCGCCAGTCACGATCTGCGCCAGCCCCTGCAGGCGATCGGCATTTACGTCTCGCTGCTGCGCAAGCGCGCCCAGGGGCCGCTGGAGCCGCTGGTGGCCAACCTGTCGTCAGCGGTGGAGTCGCTGTCGAAGCTGGTGGAAGAACTGCTGGAGATCTCACGGCTCGATTCCGGCGCCATCCAGCCGCGCGTGCAGCAGGTGCTGCTGGACGAAATGTTCCGCTCGCTGGAGCAGGAATTCATGCCGCAGGCGGCCGCCAAAGGGCTGGCGCTGCGGGTGCGGCGCTCGGGGCTGGCGATCGACTCCGATCCGTTGCTGCTGCTGCGCGTGGTGCGCAATCTGCTCGCCAACGCCATTAAGTACACGAAAAAGGGCGGCGTGCTGCTGGCCGCGCGGCGACGCGGCGGTTTGGCGTCGATCGGCGTATGGGATACCGGGCCAGGCATCCAGAAGCACGAGCTGGACCGCATCTTCGAGGAGTTCTACCGCGGCAGCACCTCGCGCGGGCAGGAGAGGGGCGGTTTCGGTCTCGGGCTTTCGATCGTCAAGCGGATCTGCGGCGTGCTGGGTCACTCGCTGGTGGTGACGACGCGCCCGGGAACGGGCTCGGTGTTCCGGGTCGAGGTGCCGCTGTCCTCCAGCCCGCGCCGGCCCGAACGCAGTCGCGCGCACGTGCTGGAATCGGCGATCCACGAGATTCCGGGCAAAACGCTGGTCGTGCTGGAAGACAATGAGGAGATTTTGAACAGCCTCACCAAACTGCTCGCCTCCTGGGGAGCGGACATCATCTCCGCCACCAGTTTCAACGCGTCGCTGATGAAACGGCTGGGCGTGCGCCGGCACGTCGACTTAATCGTCGCCGATCAGAATCTGGGCAATGCGATCTCGGGCGTGGAGGCCGTGTTCCGCATCCGCGAACTGGTCGGCCGACCGGTGCCGGTGGTGATGCTCACGGCGGTGCAGGCACTGGAGGTCGTCGCCGAGTTCCAGCAGGTCATGCAGCAGCGGCTGGCGCGGCATCCGCATCTGGCGCACGCCATCGCGGCAAGCCGCGTCGAGGAGCCGGTGGTACTGCAGAAGCCGACCACGCCGGCGACGCTGAACAAGACGCTGGTCGACATCCTTTCCCGCGGCAGTCCGAAGCCGTCTTCGGCGTTCGCCCTCGATGCGCCGCCGGTGACGGAGGGAAGCGAGGACCGCGTCGGCTGAGCGCCGCGCCGGCGCGGCTTCAGAAGACGTCGTATCCCTGACGGCGCGCCGCCAACAGGGCCTCGGTGCGGTTGGAGGCGCCGAAGGCGCGATAAATCGCCGTCACATGGGTCTTGACGGTGCCTTCCGACAACCCCAACTCGCGGCAGATAATCTTGATCGGCGCGCCGCGCGCCAGCAGTTGCAGCACCTGCTCCTGCCGCTCGGTCAGCTTCACGCGCGAACTGGCCGGCTGCCCGAGCATGTCGCGGCCGCGTTCCGGCAGTCCGAGGAGGGTGGCGCCGCGCGTGCTGTCATCCAGCAGGTCGGC